>JAHBXN010000018.1 GCA_019636475.1 Phycisphaerae bacterium | reverse complement strand
CGGCGCCAAACGGCGGCAACGATCGCCTTGTCTATCGTGGCTGCGAGGTCGATTCATCGCACTGCGCGAATCAAGGGCAAGGCAGGCCTTCCAGAATCAGCAGCACAAACGGCTCGATATCGTTGAGATCGACGAAACCGTTGTTGTCGATGTCGGCACAGCCACAGTTCGGATTCTCGCCGACGAAGCAATCGACGAAGCCGTAGATGTCCATTCCATTGCGTGTGTTGTCCGCGAGGCAGTCGGCCTTGCAGACGCTCGGGACCATCGCGCCGGCCGTGATTTGGTCGGGCGAACCGGTGCGGAACAAGCCAAGTGTGACGGTGCCGGGCGATGGTGGCGCGTCGGTCTCGAACCAGAAATTGTACATCGTACCCCAACGAAGCGCGTTGGTGTTCGGATTCTGCGCGAAAGTCTGCGGGCTCGACCATGTCACGAACCCGGCATCGATCGTGGTGTTCCAGTCGGTATTGTCGAGCGGCTCACCGCTGTGATAGTCCACATCGTGGAATCCGACGTTGCGAATCGCGGTCGTGTCGGGGACCGGCACCGAGAGCGAACCGCCGCTCCGATGCGAGTTCAGATTATAGACCGCATAGTCATAGCGCCAGCCCGCCGCGCCGAGGTCGGTCGCCTTGTGGCCGACGAAGAACCGGCCCTCGCCGGGCACGTCCGCGATCACGACCGAGACATCCGGATCGGGAACGCCGCTGCCCATGCCGTCAAACTTCCATGCGTAGATGGCCGGAATGCCGATATTCATGTCGCCGAAAGGTGAGAGGTCGAAAGACAAGCCGGAGACATTGACGAGCTTGTATGACGCATTGTTGAGCGCGTTTCCGGCCGAGGCATCGGCTGCGGCGACATAGACGCCTTCGACGAGGTATCGCGCATTCGGGAAGTTGGCGCTGTTGAGGTCGGACTCATGAATTTGCAGGCGTTTGCTGATGGCATTGATGCCATTGCCGGACGGCCCCGGATACGCGCCGGAGAACGAATTCACAGCGGACCGCGGCCCCAGGATGCTCCAACTGCCGTTGAAGCCCGAACCATAAACGTCAAGACACCCGGATCCGAGGACGCTCCCGCCGGCGCCGTTGCAGGGGTAGCCGCAACCGGGGCCCGCCGCGGCGCCGGTCCCGTTTTTTACCCAGGACATGCCGATCTGTTCAATTCTGCCGTCGTAAATCCGATACGCATTCATTGCCAGCAGCGGCGAGGTGGCGCCCCACGGCAGATTGGTCGTGCCGATATTGCATGTGTTGCTGCTGAGTGAGTAGGCGCGAATTCCGCCGACTGCTCCCCAGTTGGTGATGCTGGCGGCGTCGGAATAGACAACATCAGGGCCGACGCTTTGGGCGCACGGGTTCGGCGTGCAAGGCCGGTTCACACCGTGGAACTCGCCACCCAGCTGCGCACAAACGGCGATCAATTCCATCGTGCAGGAATCATCGCCATGACAGCATGCGCCGGGCGTGGTGGATTGGTCGACGCATGTCAGATTCAGCGTGCCTGTTCCGGAATCCCCGGCGTTGAAGCCGCCGACTCTGATGAAATAACAGTTTCCGGTGATCACTGGAACCGTCACGACCGATGTGAAATTCGAACATCCGCTGGCGTCGTCGTTGCAGTCGAGGAAATCGGTTATTAGCGAGCCGCAGTTGCAGCCATTGTATACAACCAGATCCGAATCATACTGGGCGGTCCCGCAGGTGCTAACGGTCAACTCGCCGGTGCATGAGGCGGTGTAAGTGAACCATATGTCGTTGTAGGTCTGGCCGTCAAATTGGCAGGAGCCGGAATGGCTGGGACCGTCCGTCGTGGCGCCGATGGTGGAAAACGGGGTTGCGCCATCTGTGATGGGAATGGCATTCGCACAGGCATTATTTGCGGGTTGGGCGACAAGCGAAGCTGGATGCGCAATAAATGCGGCTCCGGCCAGCAGGCAAAACGCAACCCCTGTCCGCTCGCGAGCGGTTCTGCTCAACATGTCAAGCCACTCCTATCAAGAATTGGGATGCAACGGGGCTGAACACCGCTCGCCGGGGCCAACCAAGTGGGTAAGAGATTAGCCGCTGTCGGACGGGTGTTCAAGGAAAATCGCGGAAGATGCGGAGAAATCCAGCAAGGCGGAGGGGGACAGAGCGCACTGGTCCGGCAGAGGCACCGGTCGGCGGGGCGATTGACAGGTTCGCTCTTCGACTTATAATTAATGATCTTGATGGTTCGATCTGCGCCGAAGCTCGTAACTCTATGGGGCGTGTTACCTTAAAGGATGTCTCCAAGGTCTACCCCGGCGGCTTCCAGGCGGTGGAACGAGTCAGCATTGAGATCGCGGATCGCGAATTTGTGGTGCTGGTCGGCCCGTCGGGCTGCGGCAAGAGCACGACCCTGCGCATGGTTGCTGGTCTGGAGGATATTTCCGACGGCACGATTGCCATCGGTGAGCGAGTGGTCAACGATATCGCTCCCAAGGATCGCGACATCGCGATGGTCTTTCAGAATTATGCCTTGTACCCGCACATGTCGGTGTACAAGAACATGGCCTTCGGCTTGAGCCTTCGTCGGCGCGAGTTGGGACTTTCGAAGGCGGATATTGATCGGAAGGTGCGTGAATCGGCCGCAGTGCTGGGCATCACCGATCTGTTGGATCGCAAGCCTCGAGCGCTGTCGGGCGGACAAAGGCAGCGTGTGGCGGTCGGTCGGGCGATTGTTCGCAATCCGCAGGTGTTCCTGTTCGACGAGCCTCTGTCGAACCTCGATGCGAAGTTGCGCGTCGAAATGCGTTCGGAGATCAAGCGGTTGCAGCGCCGATTGGCCACAACCACGATCTACGTCACGCACGATCAGGAAGAGGCGATGACGCTGGGCGATCGTGTCGTCGTGATGAGAAATGGCGTGATTCAGCAGTGTGCGCCGCCGCTGGAAATTTACGATCGACCGGTGAATCGATTTGTTGCCGGGTTTATCGGCATGCCGCCGATGAATTTCCTCGATGGCCGAGTGGTCCGAACCGAGGCCGGATTCGGATTCGATGTCGGTGGCGCGATTCTGCCGCTCGATGGCGAGTTGGCTTCGGCATGGCGTCTGAACGTGGATCGGGAAATGACGCTCGGTGTTCGGCCTGACGCGATTTCGATGTCCCAGGCCGGTGGCGCGACCGGACAAACAGGACGCCTATCAGCTAGAATCATGGTGGTCGAGACCTTGGGCGACCGTAAGGATGTTTACATGACGACTTCGACCGGCGCATCGTTGGTAGCGCGGTTGGAGTCCCGTGTGCCTGCGGACGAGGGCGCTTCGATTGAGGCGGTGATCGATATGTCGCGAGCACATGTTTTTGAACGTGGTGAAATGGGGGCGAGAGTGACTGCGACGCACCAGTCCACCGTTGGGACGGCTGCCGGTGAGTGACCGGCGCGTCCAACTTGGCGTTTGCGCGGCCGGTTCGTGGCGGCGCGTCTTCCGCGGGGCTCGACGCATGCGTTGATGCTCCAGCCGGAATCGCGACGCAGGCGGGCGTCGGTGCCCGCGGTAGAAGTACGCCGAAAAAGTGGGCCCGAGCATTCGCCCACTTTTTTGTTTGCCATCGGGTGAATGGCCCGGGCGAGGGACAAGTAAATGTCTGAAGCGGGTACAAGTGAATACAGGACAAGTGAATAGGGAAGTGAGACGCTCATGAACGCTGACTTGCTGCGGCTGGTGGATTCGCTGGCACGCGATAAAAACATCGACAAAGATCTGCTGATCGGCGACCTCGAGGCGGCCATTGAGACCGCCATTAAGAAGAAGTACGTCGGCGTGGAATATGTTCGCGTCGAAATCGACAAGTTGAACGGCGCGATCAAGGCGACGGCCGACGATCGCGAAATTTCAATGTCGGAGTTGGGCCGCATCTCCGCCCAAACCGCGAAACAGGTGATCATTCAGCGCACACGCGAAGCCGAGCGCGTCAGCATCTTCGACGAATACGTCGAGCGCAAGGGACAGATCATCACCGGCACGGTCGCACGCTTTGAAGGTGGCGCGATGGTCGTGGGCCTGGGTCGAGCCGAGGGATTCCTCCCCAAGAGCGAGCAGATTCCCGGCGAGGCGCACCAGCCTGGTGAGCGCGTCCGCGCGTTGATCCTGGACGTTCGCGAAGTGCCGCATCACGTGAAGATCATCCTGAGCCGCAGTCATCCTGACTTCATCCGGCGTCTGTTCGAACTGGAAGTGCCCGAGGTCGCCGAGCGAATCATCGAAATCAAGGCGCTGGCCCGAGAGGCCGGGTATCGCACGAAGGTGGCCGTCACGTCGATCGATACCAAAGTTGATGCGGTCGGAGCGTGCGTCGGCGTGCGTGGAAGCCGGATCAAGAACATCGTCGAGGAACTTGGCGGTGAGAAGATCGACATCGTTCGATGGAATGAGTCCTCGCAGATCCTGATCGCCAATGCGCTCAAGCCCGCCGAGATTCAGGATACGGCGCTGTGCTTCGAACTGGGCCGGGCGACAGTCGTCGTGCCCGATGAGCAGTTGTCACTGGCCATCGGAAAGCGTGGCCAGAACGTGCGGCTCGCGGCCCGCCTCACCGGCTGGGACATCGATATTCTGACTCCGAAGGAATACAATCGCGGTCTTGATCGTCTCGCGGCAACGCTCCGGAAAGTCGGCGGCGTGGAAGACATGGTGGCCGAGCGAATTTCCCTCATGGGTCTCATCAGCGTGATGGACGTCGAGGAAGTCGGTCCCGAACCGCTCGTTCGCGAGTTGAGCATCACGGAAGAGCTGGCAGCCGCAATCGTCGCGACCTGCACCGAAGAAGCAAAGATCGCCCGCGTCGAACTGGAAGCCGAGAAGGCCGAGGCGGCGAAAGCGAAGGAGGCCGCGGCGGCGGCGGCGGCGGCCGGCGAGACGCTGCCGACGTTCGATGCGGCGTCTGCCGAACCGTCCGGAGAGTCTGCGATGGATTCGTCCGGCGAATCGGCGGCAATGCCGATGAGCGGTTCGCCCGAGGCCGATACGGTCGAATCGTCGTCGGCTCCGGTCGAGGGTGCATCGTAATCGCTTGTTGACCGGGCTCGGACCCGACCAGCCGGAATGACAACAGGCTCGGCCATGCGGCTGGGCTATCGGTGGGCACGACTCACCAAACTGACGAAAACAGGCTCGGACTTGGAGGCACGTTTTGGCGGACACAAAAAGGAGAATCCATCACCTCGCGAAGGAGTTGGAGGTCAGCAGCAAGACCATCATCGAAAAGTGCGAGGCTGAGGGCATCCACATCAAGAACCACATGCATGTCGTCTCGGCGGGTCTCGAGCAGACCATCCGGGAGTGGTTCAGTGAAGGTGCGCACAAAACGACCGTCGAAGAGTCGGAGCGGGTCGACCTCGAGAAGGTGCGCGTGAAGCGCCGCTCATCCAAGAAGTCCGCTTCGAATGAACCTGATTCGAGCGAAGGCGGCGAAGGAGACTCCGGCGACACGGCGACCGCCGTCATCGATGAGCCGTCGACGCAGGCGGCAGAGGAAATCACTGAAACCGTGGAAACCGTTGCCGGGCGAACCGCGCCCGCTCCGGTCGCAGCGGAGGAACCGGCCGCCGCGCCTGAGCCTGAACCGGTTCCGCCGGCTGTCGAGTCTGCGCCGCGGGAGGAATCACCGGCCGTCGCAGCGGAGGCTCCGGCCGCCGTTGAGGCGACGGACGCGGCGCCGGCAGAGCCTGCCAAGCCGGCTGTCGCTGGTCCACAGAATGTGCCCTTGCCGGCGAAACTGAGCGGCCCGCGCGTGGTCCGCATGGACAAGCCCGAATATGTCGATCGTCCACGGCCCAGTGTGCGTCCGGCCGCTCGCGGTCCGATCGCTCCGGGACCGGGTCGTGCTTTGCCTGCAAGTGATGCGGATGAAGGCGACGCGCGTCGCAGTCGAACAGCGAAGGCCAAGACCGGTTCGGCGGCTGATGCGGCGGCGCGCCGCGCGCATCCTCGCCGTGGTTTGCGTGATGAGCGCGAACTGGCTTCGGAGCAGTTGAAGGAATGGAAAGAACGCGAGCTGCTTGAGATGCGCGATCGCCTGGCGGCCGCATCAGGTCGCGGCATCGGTGGTCTCCGCGCGATCGAGAAGAAATCGCCCGGCCAGCGGATGCAGCCATCGCGAGCCAAGAAGCAGCGGATTGAGCTGACCGAACCCATCATTGTCAAGGATTTCTGTCGTGAGAGCGGCATCGGCCTAAATGTGGTCAACAAGCAGCTTGGAATTCTTACCACCATCAACAGCATCATCGACACGGACCAGGCGCAGCTACTTGCCGCCGAATTCGGCATTGAATTGGTCGTCATGAAGCCGAAGACGCGACTCGAAGCCCTCGCGGAGGAGTTTGCGGCGATTAAGCGAAAGAATCTTCAGAAGCGTTCTCCGATCGTCACGGTGCTCGGTCATGTTGACCACGGCAAGACGAGTCTGCTCGACCGCATTCGCAAGGCGAACGTCGCAGCCGGCGAGGCGGGTGGCATCACCCAGCATGTCGGCGCTTACCGGGTACAGGTCAATGACAACTGGGTGACATTCCTGGATACCCCCGGTCATGCGGCCTTCACCGCAATGCGGGCACGCGGTGCGAATATCACGGACGTCGTGGTGCTGGTGGTTGCGGCGGATGACGGCATCATGCCGACGACCGTCGAAGCCATCAATCACGCACGTGCGGCCGGAGCAACCATTGTCGTCGCGCTCAACAAGATCGATCTTCCGCACGACATCAACAAGCTTTACGGCCAGTTGGCGGAGCAGGGACTCAATCCGAGCGAGTGGGGCGGCGAGACAGACGTCGTCAAGACGTCGACCGTCACGGGTGAGGGCATTGATGATCTGCTCAACCACCTGGCCACGCTCTCCGACGTCCTCGATCTCAAGGCCGACCCGTCCATTCCGGCCACCGGCACGGTGATCGAGGCGGAACGCGACGAACGCACCGGCATCATGGTCCGCGTCGTTGTTTCCGAAGGCACGCTGCGAACCGGTCAGATCATCGTCTGCGGCAGTGCTCACGGCCGCGTTCGAGCGATGAAGGACGACAAGGGCCGCAATATCGACAAGGCCGGTCCCTCAACGCCGGTCGAACTGATGGGGCTTTCGGATCTTCCGGAGGCCGGCGACAAGTTCTATGTCAAGACCAACGCGAAGGAGGCGAAGGAGATCGCCGAAGAGATGGCGGCGCTGCGGCGCGAGGGTGAACTGATCCGCCTCGTCAAGCCGACGACGCTGGAATCCATGTTTGCGCAGGCGGCCGAAGGCGAGATTCCGGAATTGAATCTGATCGTCCGGGCTGATTCGGCGGGGTCCGTGGATGCGCTGCGTCAGGAACTCTCTTCCTTCCCCAGCGACGAAGTGAAGCTGACGATTCTCCACGCCGGCGTTGGCACGGTGACGGATTCGGATATCTCTCTAGCCCAGGCCAGCGGAGCGATCATCATCGCGTTTCACGTGGTACCCGACCCGGCCACCCAGCGAAAGGCCGACACGGTTGGTGTCGAGATTCGTCCGTACCGCATCATCTACGAGGCCAAGGATGACATCAAGAAGGCACTGGAAGGCCTTCTCGAACCGGAAGAAAAGGTCGAATCGCGAGGTCGTGCCGAGGTGCGGGAGGTCTTCAATATCACCAAGGTCGGAAAGGCGGCGGGCTGCTTTGTTCGCGAAGGCAGTCTGCATCGACATCATCGGGTACGGGTCGTTCGCGACGGCGTCGTGGTCAAGGATAACGGCACGCTCGATTCGCTTCGGCGATTCAAGGACGATGCGAAGGAAGTCAAGGCCGGCTTCGAGTGCGGCTTGAAGATCGCCGGCTTCGATGATGTGAAGCCGGGTGACATCATCGAGTCATTTGAGATCGTGAAGGTGGCGCGAACGCTTAAGACGAGTTCCTGATTTCGTGGTGTCGGTAATGCGCCGGGCGCGGGCGTTGGAGATCGTCGGCGACGAGTTTTCATGGTGGTGGGCGTGCTGCAGCTGTCTCTTCTGATCCCGGACGCCATGTCTCTCAAGGACAAGCGCCGCGCAATCAAGAGTCTGAAAGACCGTCTCGGCACGCGACACAACATCTCCATCGCCGAGGTTGGCGAACTGGATGCCCATCGTGAATGCACGCTCGCGATCGCGCAGGTGTCGAACAGTCGGCGTTTCACCGAAAGCTGCCTCTCGAAAATCGTGGACGAGGTTCGCATGAGTCGCTGGGTTAGTCTCGTTGACTATGAATTGGAGTGGGTCTGACGCCCCGCGCCGTCGATTGAGAGTGGGTATTTTGATGTCCTATCGCAAGGAGCGGGTGTCACACTTCGTACGCGATGTCGTGAGCGACGCGATTACGAACCGCATTTCCGATCCGCGCGTCAGTCGCTTCACGAGCGTGACGCGCGTCGAAGTCACGCCCGACATGAAAATCGCTGATGTGTACGTCAGCGTCATGGGTGAGGAGCAGGTCGGACTCACGACGATGAAAGGGCTGGCAAGCGCCCGCGGGATGATTCAAACGCGACTGGCAAAGCAGATTAACATGCGCCAGTGTCCCACCATCCGCTTTCATCTCGATCCAGGCATCAAGAAAGCCCTTGATACTTTTCGACAAATGTCAAACTTCACCAATGATTCGGTTGAACGCCCCGTCGATCGCGATGAGCCCCCGGCCGAAGCGAATAGCGCCCGGGAGCCTGATTGATTCAGGTCCGCAATGGAAGAATGTACGTTGGTTGGTGACGGACGGCTCCGCGTGATACACCACGGTTGATTGAGGATCGTCAATGAGAAATGCCCAGGAATTCGTTCGTAAGCTCAAGCAGTTGAACGCAAAGCTCAAGAAGGACGGCGGCAAGGCGACCATTGAGGCCGTGGACGACTCCACTCGCGCCCTGTTGATGGGCATTCTCTGCAACTATGCTGCAGAGCAGCGAGCCGCCGGAGCCGTCCGAAAGATCATCGAGTCCGTGGTCGACATGAACGAGCTTCGCGTGACGGCTGTCTCGGATCTGGTCGGCATCATCGGCCACGACTATCCCCAGGCTCGACAGGCCGCGACCGAGATCACACAGGTTTTCAATTCAGTCTTCAATAGTTTGCATCATCTGGATGTCAGCTACCTGAAGACCCAGTCGAAAAAGGCCGTCAACGCATTCCTTGAGGGCATCGACGGATTGACACCGCATGCCGCGGCTTTCTTCCGAAATCGCTACCTGAATTACAACGAGATCCCGCTCGACGAGAACATGTTCTCCTACCTGCATCGCACCAAGTGCATTCCGGATGGCATATCGGTTGCCGAAGCGCAGCGTTTTGTTTCCGATACGCTCAAAGACCGGGAGGGCGTGAATTTCTACATGATGTTCAAGCGATACGGATCAACCCACGCCTTGCGAAAGGCGCCCAGGAAGCCGGAGCCGTCGGCCACTGCGGCTTCGGCGCGATCGAAGAAGCCTGTCGCCGCCATCGCCGGCCAGCACGAGGACGACTCCTCCGCCGCTCCGAAGCGAGGAAAAGGGCGAGCCGCGGCTTCGTCCACTGCCGCTTCGAGCCGCGCGGCAAAACCATCGAAATCTCGGGCACGCAAATCGTCGGCTTCCGGCAAGTCGCGGCCGACCGCATCGGCCGGCAAGTCGTCCACTCGCGACCGGACGAGCCGCAAATAGCCGCCGGCGGGCCGCTGGAATTCGCGCACGGCTGTGCGTGTGAACGGGCTCGACGCCGTGCTGAAGCTGCATTGCCCGGGGTTTTCGTTACGGAGGACGGATTCGCCGTGACCGCTCGTTTCAATCTCACTGCGACAAAGCTAACGCTAAGCGTGCTCGTGCCGATTTTGTTCGGCGTCGCCTGCACACGGGAACCAACCCATGCTGTGACCGGCGCATCAGATTCCGCTGGCTCTGCCGCGGAATCAAATCGTGCATGGATGACCTCCGCCGATGTCTGCGCCGCGCTGCTGCAGAGTGAACCGGCCATCGACTCGGCCGATGTCGTGGCGGAGTCGTCCGGTGAGACTGCGGTCGATGCGCGGGCGGTTCGGCAGTTCGAGAGAGCTCGCAAGCGATTTGATGACCAGCATTGGCTCGATGCGATGACCGCGCTGGACAGAGCGTTGGAAATCGACTCGGCCAACATCGACGCCCGATTGCTTTACGCACGCGCGGCGCTGCGGGTTGGAAATCAGGTGGTCGCGGAAACGAAGATCCGCGAGGCCATCAGCTTGCTCGGATCGCGCCGCGGTGCGCAGTCGGTCTCCGCATACTGGCTGCTGGGCGAGCTGCGCGCGCAGCAGCGCAATGCCGCGAGCGCAATCTCCGCATACTGCAAGGCGGCGCTCGATGCCGGCCCGGATTCAATTCAGCCCGAAGCGATCCTGACCCACCTGTCCATGGGACTGCTGCTTAATCACGAAGGATATCTTGCCGCATCGGCTGAGTGCCTGGAGTCCTATTTGCGAATCGTCCAGACACGGACGGGGGAAATGTCGGCCTTCTTCGAGTTGCGCGATGCGATGGATTTGTATCGCGGCAAGGCGGCTGCGATGCTGGGTGACACATATACAGCACTATCCATGTATGATCGCGCCGTATCCGCGTTCGATCGGGCCGTGGCGGAGCAACCCGGCGAACCCGATTATCAACGTCGCCGTATCGTCGCGATGGCGAAGGCCGGTCGCGGTGACGATTCGCTCCTCGCTGCTCGCCGATGGAACAACCCCAAGGCCGCCGGCAGCACGCTCGAGCTGGTGCGAGAAGTGTGCGACATCATTGGCCGGCCGGATCAATACGATGCCGAACTGATCGAACTGTCCCGCTCGGCCGCCGATTACGGCACGATGCTCTCGATTGCACGGCTCTTAATCGAGCGTGAACGATATGGCGAGGCCGAGAGTGTACTGACACGCGCGGCGGCGCAGCGCGAAGTGGGCATCGATGCGCCGCTTCTGCTGCTCGAATTGCTTGCCCGGCGGGGCGATTTTGACGGTGCGGTCCGCCTCATTCTGGACCGCCTGGTTCAGTCGCCCACGTCGTTCAACCGGGCAATTGAATGGACCCAACGAGACTGGGCCGATGACTTTCTCGCGGCCGCGCGGCGCGCGGCCGGGAAACCGGCAAGTCCGGGCGAGGCCAGGTTGCTCCTGGGACGGCTGCTCGCTGACCGGCGAGAGTTTTCCGCAGCCGTGATCGAACTTCGCGCGGCGGTCGAGCTGGGGCGAACCGGCGTGACCACCCTCGAGCCACTGATTGTCAGTCTCTGTGGACTCAAGCAATGGGAGGCCGCGATCGAAGTCGGCACGTCCGTCGGCGCGGCCGAGCCGTCCTCAACCATACTGATGGCGCTGGGTGACGCATATGCGGCACTCGATCTGGCGGAAGATGCGGAGCAGGCCTATCTATCCGCATTCGAAGCCGATCGGGCGTCAGGCGAGGCTCTCTTTCGCCTGGCTGAGCTTGCGCAACGTCGCGGCCAGACGCGCCGCGCCGAGCAGTTGCTGCGCCGAATCGTGGATGAAGTCGATCCGAAGCACATGATGGCGAGAGAGCGTCTCGTCGTGCAGTTTCTTAATCGCGGCGACTTCGACAACTGTCGCGGCTATTTCTCGGATTTTGAGACACTTGGACTAACCGGGCCGCCCGCGCTTCGCTGCGCGGCGATGATCGGTCTCGTGAACAGTAAAGCGGCGACCCCGCAGACCCGCCTCGATGAATACCTGGCGAGTCTTCGGCAGATACTCGTGGAATACCCCGACGATGCCGACACCTATGTCGAAATCGCCCGAAGTTATGGCGCCGTGAACGACGATGCGTCGGCACTTGCCGCCGTGGAAAAGGCGCTGGAGATCGCGCCGGAACATCTCTCCGCACGCGAGCTGAAGGCCAACTATCTCGCGAGGTTGTTGCGTTTTCACGAGGCGGCCGAGGTCATCCGAACCTTGTTACGAGATCGACCTCGCGATCTGAGCTACCTCCAGGACCTGCTTCGATTTGCTCAAAGCGAGGGAGACTGGGACACAACGGCCGCGCTGCTTCGCGATTTTCTGGCGAGGAAGGAACTCAAGGACGAGCGTCACGCGTTCACGTCGCTCTTGATTTCCGTGCTCAATCAGGCCAATCGATTCGACGAAGCGGTTGACGTAGCGAAAGCATGGCTCGATGAGGCGCCCGATGACATTGTTCGCCGGAGCACCCTCCTGTCCTCGCTCGGACGCGCTGGCCGCCATGACGAGGCGATTGACCTGGCACGATCCTATCTTCAAACGCAGCCGGACAATCGCATGACTCAAATGCTCCTGCTTGCGCGGCTGCAGGAAGCGAAACGTCCGACGGAGGCACTTCAATACGCGTTGTCGTGGCTGGAAAAGGCGCCCGATGACATCGATCTCAACATGGCGCTGATTCGTCTCTGTTGGACGGCCAGGCAATGGGATGAAGCCGCGGAATTGGCTCGCATCAATGCGGAACGATCTGAAAGTCGAACCACATTCGAGTTGCTGCTGGCGGATACCTACCAGTTCGCGCGTCGATACGACGACGTGATCCACCTTTACAAGGATCGCATCTCGCAGTTGACTCGTCGAAGGCGCGAGGTGGAGGACGAATTGGCTCAGGTCGTGGCGGATCCGAACAAACAGCGAGCGCTGCTTGTTCGTCTGCGAGAGACCATCTCCGAAACGCGACAGGCGAATCAGCGCCTGATCATCTCCCTGTTGACTGCGGAGCGATACGACCAGGCCGAGCGAATCGTAAACAGTCTGCTGCTGCCCGAGTTGGCTGCTCGCGATGCCGGACGGGATTACGACCTGAACATCGTCATTGAAATGCGTTATCATCTGTCCGAAATCTGCCAGGACACGGGTCGAATGAATCAAGCCATTCAGCAGCTTGAGGCAATTTACGAACTGGACCCCGAAGATCCCGGCATCAACAACAATCTGGGCTACATTCTCATCGAAGCCGACGGCGATCTCGATCGCGCGGAACGCATGATTCGACTCTCGCTCGCGCAAAATCCCAAGTCGCATGCTGCTCTCGATAGCCTCGGCTGGCTACTGTATAAACGCGGAATATTCGACGAGGCGGTTTACTATCTGCGACAATCCATCCGTTTGTCTGACGGAGAGGAGCCTGTTCTGCACGATCATCTTGGCGATGCCCTCTACCACAAGGGCGATCGGGCCGCCGCGGCCGCTGAATGGAAGATAGCGCTGGAGATGTGTGCCCCCGATCATGATCCGCCGCCCGATCGCGATCGTCGATTGCTCCACGGGCGAATCGTCGCCAAACTGAGGCAACTGGAAATTGGCGAGGCCGTTGAGGTCGCGCCCATTCGCGAGGCTGTTCAGCCCGCTGCGGCAACGGATGCCGCCTCAGCCGGCGCGAAGGATGACGCGCCAGCCAACACCAAAACACATCGACGTTAATTGAAGGGGAACCCCATGGCAGGCCATAGCAAGTGGGCCAACATCAAGCATAAGAAAGGCGCAAACGACAAGCGTCGCGGAAAGCTCTGGAGCAAGCTTTCAAGAAATATCATCGTTGCGGCAAAAACCGGCGGAGGCGATCCAGCCTCCAATCTTGCTTTGCGCTATGCCATTGACAAAGCCAAAGAAGCGAACATGCCCAATGACACGATCGACAAGGCAGTCAAGAAGGGCACCGGTGAATTGGGGGCGGAGCAATATCAGTCGGCCACTTATGAGGGCTACGGCCCCGGTGGCGTGGCAATCATTGTTGATGCGCTGACCGACAACCCCGCGAGAACCGCACCGGAAATGAAGAAGACCTTTGAGCGCGGCGGCGGAAATCTGGGTCAGCCAAACTGCGTCAGTTGGAATTTCCTGACCAAGGGCGTCTTCACTGTGAATGCGGCAGACACATCGGAGGACTGCTTGATGGAAGTGGTGCTCGACGCCGGCGGCGAAGACGTGGTCCTCGATGAAGATGTCTTCGAAGTGACATGTGACGTGACAGCCTATGATGCCGTAGGTAAGGCACTGAAGGCTGCAAAAATCGAGACCCGGTCCGCCGAAATCACAAAGATACCTGGAACACGCGTCACGGTGGACGCCGATACCGCCGATCGGGTTCTCAAGATGATCGAAGCCTTCGAGGACAATGACGACGTGCAGCAGGTATACCACAATCTGGAATTGACGGACGAGTTAATGGCCAGAATCGGCGGATAATCGAGGGCGGGTGCCCGGCACCATATATTCATCTCTCAACACCATGACCGGTCTTCGCGGTAACGCGTTTGGTGAGGTGCCACTTCTCCGGCAATTGGAAAATCAGAGGCGACGGCGGGGCCGAGTTGGCCGGGTGCCATGCTGACGGCCTTTGCGTTGGCATGTCGTGCCGTGTGGATGGCATATTGGGGTAAACGGCGCTAGCGACGGCGCTGAATGAATGGGGTGGCGGGCAGCGCCGAAGCGCGTCATCGAGCGTGCGATGGGCGGCGGAAGAGCAGCCATGCGGGCAGGAGCATCGTGAGCGCGCTTGGCTCGGGCAGAAACGTCAGGTTCAGGTAGCCGTTGGCATTGAAGTGACCGATCGGGACGAAGCTGGGGGTTGTGACGTCGAGATTGTAATGAATCCGGTACTGGTGGTTCGCGGGAAGTTCAAACTGCTGG
>JAHBXN010000017.1 GCA_019636475.1 Phycisphaerae bacterium | reverse complement strand
AGCCGTTCGAAAAAACGGAGTTCCGCCACGGGCTGATAGGGGAGAAATTGACCTTATTAAGAGTCCCTACCACGCAAAACACTGGACCGATACATGGTACCGCGCAGAGCTTCGTTTCGAGCCTGAGCTTGATGAAGTCTTCTGCGTCACGCACACCAAACAGCACGCATCGATCAAACGCGGTTCGGCAATCTACGAGAAGTTGCGCGAGGCCGTCACAGCTAACATCGCTACGCTAAAAGACATGATCGTCGCACGAGGCAAGAAGGCACACGTGGCAACAACCGTGCGAGCTGAAGAAGCCGCCCAACGTGTGCTGCCACGACTTAGGGCAATCGAGGGATTGGCGGAAAAGCCCGAAGCGGAAGTCGCCGTTGAAATCAGAGAATTCGTTAATCTCGCCACGATCGACCGTCCCGACGGAGCCAGGGCGCGCCTTGAGCAACGGTTGACGCAGTACGAGGTTCTGGTCGAGTACGAACAGTTGCCGGGCGCGCCATTCTACCGCACGCGGGTGGTCGGACGCTCGATCGTTGTCCTATTGAACACGGCCCATCGCTTCTATGAACGAGTCTATCGTCGAATCGAGGGTGAATCCCCCCTTGGGAAAACCGGGATCGATCTCCTACTTATGGCCCTTGGCCGGTGCGAGGCGTTAGGGGGAGACGAGCTTCGGACCTGGTACGACGACCAGCGACAGGAGTGGAGCCAGCACGTCAAGGCGTTCGTCGAGCAGCTGGACGAGCCGGAGCAACCGGAACCCGTTGATATGAGTCCGAATGGCGATCTCCAAGTTGCCCCACCCGGCTTGGTATAGTAGGCCCATGGACTGAGACGCTGCGGGATCCATCCGGTTCGGGAGCCTGCCTCCCGGCCGGATGGGCCCCATTCGACGGTGTGCAAACCGAGGACGCTTCATGAGGACAAGCGACTTTTCGGAAGCAGACAGAGAGGTTCTCCGGCAACTGTACTCCAATGCGCAGCGCACATTGGACGACCTACCCTATACGCATGAATTCGAAGCGATTTTTGCTGAGTTTGTCAGGAAGACCGGCCGCTCAACTGCCACGCGGCACGACGTGTGGCGCGCGCTGGCGACCCTGCGAAAGCGCTCGCATCTATCGAGAAAGCGACGTTAAGCGTCGCGACTTGACATACCTGCGATGCAACTCGTCGCGTGCAACGGCCGCGCCAGGCGTGACCAAGCGCCTCGCCTCGTGGCCGGTCGCGTCGGGTCCCAGTCGCCGGTGAGAACCCGACGGCGACGGCCTTATACGGCAGTCAATTCGACCACGAATCATGTTCCGAGATGGAACGCAAACCCGGCAAGCCGAGACAGCAACGTCGTCACTGAGCCGGGTCAGCGCGACGCTCTCGCGACAGCGGATTTGACCGCCCCTTCCGCAACGGTCCCCGGCTGTCGGGCCAAGGCGTCGCTATCGCGACGATCAGTGTTTCCCACAGTTCAAACACGCAGGCGGCGTCGGCGCCGTCCTGTTTCACGAAAGCGAACCGGAACACCCCGGGTTGAAACTCGGTCCATTCGATTGGCGTTTCCCGCTTCAGTCGCAGGACGCGGTTGACGGGCGACCCGCCCGCCACCGGCTGTAGCTTGAGAAAGAAGACTGGCTTGCGCGAATGCCAACTGCTCGGCGTGATCTCCGAAAGAGGCCCGTCCGTAATGTCCATCAGCGGGGAACCGAGTGAAGCCCGCGGACAGAGGCCGCCAGCCATAACCCGAGCAGGCACAGCGCGACCACAAACCCGGACTGTTCGACGGCGATGGCCGCCGCCGCCAGCGCGACGGGTACATGTCCTGATCGCCGGAATCGGTGGGCGAGGGGAGGGCGGTCGCATCGGCCAGTTGGAGTTCCTGCTGATGCTGCGCAGCCGACCGGCGATAGCGCGACGGCGGCCTCGGAAGACATCGCGTCGTTGCGCCGGCAGCGAGCCGAGTTGATCTGCGCGCTGCGCGAAGAGAAGTCGGCGCCGCGACTCGAACAGTTCAAGGTGTGGCTGGAATCACAACAGGCGTCGCGCGGCGGTCCCGTGCTTCCGAAGAGCCCGATGGGCCAGGCGATCACATATGCGTTGAATCAATGGGACGCGTTGTGCGTTTACACGACCGACGGCGAACTTGCGATCGACAACAACGCCAGCGAAAACGCTCTACGCCGCGTGGCCGTCGGACGGAAAAACTGGCTGTTCTGCGGCTCAGATAATGGCGGCAACACGGCGGCGGTCCTCTTCTCCACGATTGCCACCTGTCGGCGCCACAAGATTGAACCCTTCGCCTACCTCCGCGACGTCCTCACCCGCATCGCCGCCACACCGGTCAATCAACTCGACGAATTCCTACCCGACCACTGGTCGCCGGTGAACTGATCCCCGAAAAAGCCTCTCCACCACGATCGCGAAAACATCTGCCCCAACCTGTGCTTCACCGGACGCTTACGTTCATCAAGAGTTGGTCTGTATAGTCCGCAGTTCCTTGGAATCCCATAGTGGGAGACATCGCTGGATTCTCCCCCCCCTGACATGCTCCCGTTTTGATGAGGGCGGTCAGGGGGTGGAAAATGCTGATGGGGTTGTGTTGGACGGAGCGAGGAGTTCGCGATGAGAAAGCAATCGGTCGCCGAAAAAAAATGGACCGGCTCGCTGCGGCAGGAGTCAGCGATGATCACGCCCGGCCGCTGAACACGGATGTCGATCCGCCGGCGATGCCGGTGCGTTGAGAATTCGAGTTGGCCCGGACTCAATGGAGGCCCCTTCATTCATCTCGAAGCACATGCCACGATTTGCATTCGGCCATGTCTCGAATAGCGGATCTTCGATCGACACCTCAAGCAGGTGGTCTGGTTTTCTCGACGAAGTGCCGTGTACAATTCCGCGGCTGGCGCGCACATTCCTTGCAAAGTCCAGTGTGCGTCCCGCATTGCGTACCGCACGGCAGGCCTGAGGAACTTCATGCTTACGTTGACCGCTCAATATGCCCTGCGTGCGATCGTCACGATGGCCAGTCAAAAAGACAACGAGCCGATACTGGCCAAAGACCTCGCGAAAATCACCGGCATTCCGAGACAGTACCTTTCGGCGATCCTGCGCTCAGCCGTGCGGGCAAGGCTTCTTAAATCGACCCGTGGCCGTGGCGGGGGATACTTGCTGGCCCGCTCACCCAAGGCGATTTCTCTCTTGGAAGTCCTCAGCCCGTTTGAGGGAATCGCGGATCGAGATACCTGTCCATTCGGATTCGCGAAATGCAGCGATGAGAACCCGTGCCCGGTTCACCCATATTGGCGTCCGGTGACCCAGGCCTATCGGCGGATGCTGTCCCAAACCAAACTTGATGTATTCGTGGATCAGGAACAGTCAGCCGGAAAAGTCCGACGCAAGCGCTACCAAGGCCCCCCTAACAGCCCGCGGTGAAACCTTTCTGGCAACATGTCAGACTGCCGCACGGCGGGTTCCATCCGTTCTTCGATCGGGTCAGCGAGATTCTCAGCGACAACCGCTTCGACGTCTTCGTCGAAGGTCTCTTCTGCACGTTCTACGCGGACAGGGTGGGCCGGCCTTCGCTCGCGCCAGCGATCTGTTTTCGGCTGAACACGATCGGCTACTTCAAAGGGATCGACAGCGAATCGCGGTGAAACGACGAGCGTCGCCGAGACGATCAAACAGGTAGATGCCAATCTGGTGGCGGAACTGTCGGATTGCGTCGACAAGGAAATTCGCAAATACCTCTCGGAGCCGAATCGCGAACGCCAGATCTCCGGTCAAACTTCGACCGAATGCGTTACGCGTCCTGTACAACGGAACGGATGATTACACCAAGGGCTGATAGACATAAATCATGGCTTCCGGCCACATTGACGCCTTGCGTCGATAAAACTATATCTGTATCTTATTATGCTGTGTCTCGTCCGCCGAACCATCCAGGCGGCCGGGCGTTGCGATTTCTCTTGCAGAGCTGTGACAGTCTGTATAGAACAATGCACAACATGTCGGACCGAACACCATCCCAATGTCCCATCGACCGAAAATCGGCAGCACCCTCCCGGCGCGTTTTTTTTTCGACCTGCCTCATGGTTGCGGGCGTTGTGGCGGGGTACGGCGTCGGGCTCTGGAATTTTCTTCAGTACCTGGTTCCGCTCAGACGGCACACTCCCCGCCGAGAAATGTTCGTAGGCACTTTGAACGATCTCAAGGTCGGCTCGAGCATCATGGTCAAGGATCCTCGCGGCGAAGAGATTGCGCTTGCCCGCATTTCCGACGATCGGAACAACCCCGCGGCCGGGTTCAAAGCGCTTTCGAGCAAGTGCCCCCACCTGGGCTGCCGCGTGCATTGGGATGCCGGACGCGGCGAATTCCTCTGTCCGTGCCACAACGGCGTCTTTGACAGGAACGGTGTCGCCGTTTCAGGCCCGCCGGCCAAGGAAAAGAAAAATCTATCGACATTCGAAGTTCGAGTGAACCGGGAAAACGGATGGGTGTCGATCATGGTTACCGGAAAGGGTGACTATGGCGTCTGAAACTCAGAATGGTGAACCCATCCGAGCCCGATCCGCCGGCGGACGCCTCTGGCAAATGCTCCCGCTTGATTGGGGGCGGGTGCAGGAAGTTACCAATGAACCCGTGCCCGGCCACATCAAACGGTGGTGGTTCGCATTGGGAGGCACGCCCGCATACCTTTTCTTCATTCAACTCACGACAGGGATTCTGCTTTCGTTCTATTACGTTCCGTCACCGGATCACGCCTACGAAAGCGTATCGGCCATAACAAACACCGTCTCCTACGGGTGGTTCGTCCGCAGTATTCACAAGTGGGCGGCCAACCTGATGATCATTACGGTGATCCTGCACATGTGCCGTGTTTTCTTTTCCTGTGCGTTCCGACATCCGCGTCAGCTCAATTGGCTGGTCGGATGTGGGCTGCTCGGTTGCACTTTTGTCATGGGCTTTACCGGTTACTCGCTGGTGTATGAGCAGCTGTCCTACTGGGGAATCACGGTCGCTACTGAGCTGACGGCGACGGCACCGATCGTCGGCAGCGCGCTGGCCACCTTCATGAAGGGCGGCGACAGCATCGGGCCGAACACCCTGACGCGCATGTACAATCTGCACGTCGGCATTCTTCCGGTAACGATGATATTACTCATCGGCCTGCACATTGCCATTCTGCGAATTCATGGTGTTTCGGAACTCTCGTTCGAAGATCCGCGTAAACGACCCGGCGGAAGCGTTCGTCTTGCGTCCGCATTGCCGGGCGTGCGGCTCATAGCACTCTTGGCCGCTATCGGCGCGCTGGCGGCAATCATGATGGCGGTTCGGAATCCGTTTCCCGTGAAGATGATCACATATGAGCTGAGCTATGAAAGCAGTCGCGTATTCTGGATGGTGGGTTCCGTCATTCTGGCCACGACGGCCGTACTGCTTCATCACGGACACACCTATGGCCTATTACTGTGGCTCTTTGTGGGCATTCTGTCCATGGGCAAGCTTGTTTTTGATCTGGCAGTCAATGAAGCAGCGAATCAGGCGGTCTGGATCATGGCCGCCGTGGTCCTGGCAGTTAGTGTGGTTTATGGAGCAGCCAGACATGACCGCTTCATCGAAGGCAAGGGCGACGACAAGCCTTTCAGCTTCTATCCGGATCATCTGATTACTGAATTGATGATTGGCACGCTGCTGTTATTTCTCTTGACCCTGCTTTCACTTGTGTTTCCGGCGGAGCTGCATGAGAAAGCGAACCCACTCGTTACGCCCGAGCATATCAAGCCGGAGTGGTATTTCTTCTTCCAGTTTCGGCTGCTCAAACTGACGGGCCTGCAAGCCGCCGTGTTCATGACAGGGGCGCTTGCGGGGTTGGTCGTGCTGTGGCCATGGGTCGACGCAGTCCTTCAGCGGCTTGCGCCGGGTAAGGACATCGGCGTTTATGTGGGCATTGTTGCATTTGTTTCGTTCCTCGTTTTGACAGTCTGGGAGGCCGTGGTCTGATGTCTCTCAATACCAAGCGTATTGTTGTTTTTATCCTCGGAGTTTCGCTTTGTGTCGCGCTCATCATGGTTGCCGAAATGGAAACGCGCAAGGGCCTGACACCCGAGGAAATGCCAATGTCGACCCTGCTCACCATCGTGCCGGAATCCAGTCGCGATTGCATTACATGTCATACCGAGTCGACGCGCGGCATTGTCGATCACTGGCGAGGCAGCACACATGCCGCGAAGGGTGTCGGCTGCGTCGAATGCCATCAGGCCGAATTGGCCGATGCCGACGGGTTTGACCACTACGGGGTCCACATCGCCACGGTGGTCAGCCCGCGCGATTGCTCCCGATGCCATCCCACGGAATACGGCGAGTTCGAGCGCAGCCACCACGCGGCGGCGGGCAATATCCTTGCCTCCCTGGACAACTTCCTTGCTGAAACCGTGGAGGGCAATCGCGGCCCGTTCAACCCGCACTCGCCCACGCCCGGCATGATGGCGGTCGACAAGGTCAATGGGATGGCCAGTGCGATGCTCGGGTGTCAGCAATGCCACGGCAGCAAGGTGGCACTGGTGTCCACTGATGGCGGCAAGATCACCGTCGATGATCTCAAGCCCGACGCCCAGGGCAAACCAACCAATCTCGATGCCGTCGCCAGAATCTTGAAGGATCAGAACGGCAAGCCGAAGTTTCACTCGGACTCGTGGCCGAACACGGGCATTGGAAGACTGAACCTCGATGGTTCGCTGGGTTCGTGCAGTGCTTGTCACAGCCGCCACGATTTCTCCCCCCGGCGGGCGCGGCAGCCGGAGAATTGCGGCAAGTGCCATCTGGGCCCGGACCATCCGCAAAAGGAAATCTACGAAGAATCAAAGCACGGCGTCGCGTACCGTGACCTTCGGGAAAAGATGAATCTCGATTCCAAGAGTTGGGTACTGGGCAAGGACTATTCGCAAGCGCCCACCTGCGCCACCTGTCACATGTCCGGACATTCCCGCAATGGCGGAAAGGTGACGCACGACCCTGGAATACGCATTTCCTGGACCAATCGCCCACCGATCAGCCTTCTGCTCGATACCGATGCGAACGGCAAGATCGTGACTGAGGCCGATCCCGCAAAGCGGCAGGCGCTGACGGCCAGCACCTGGCAGGAAAAACGCGGAAGAATGCAGGAAGTCTGCTCGCACTGCCACACGCCGGATTACGTGTCGTCGTTCTATAAGCAGTACGACGACTTGGTAATTCTCTACAACGAAAAATTCGGCAAGCCCGGCACCGCGATCATGAAGGCGCTGCAGGACCACGGACTCATTACCAAAGCGCAGTTCGACGAAAAGATTGAATGGACTTGGTTCTATCTCTGGCATCATGAAGGGCGCCGGGCCCGGCATGGCGCATCCATGATGGCGCCGGACTACACCCACTGGCACGGCATGTATGAAGTCGCAGATCGGTTTTACATGCATTTGATTCCGGAAGCCCGTGAAATCACGGCCCACGCGACGGAGGCTGGAAACAAGGAGGCTGCCGACGCGGTGAACCAGGTGATCGATCAGATCCTCGCGCGTCCGGAACATACGTGGATTCAAGAAACTGAAATGGACCGCCCGCTCCGCTATGCGCCGGAGAGTGGATCATGATGGATGCTTCGACCAATGATTACACGTTCGTGCCCGACTTGCTGGCCGCTCAGGAAATCCCAGCCGAGGGAATTCTGACGCGCACGATACTGAACACGCCGTATTCGAAGGCGGTGTTGTTTACATTTTCCCAAGGACAGGAACTCTCGGAACACACCGCTTCGGTTCCCGCGCTACTGCACATCCTAATGGGGAAGGCCAGGATAGGACTTGGGGCGGACAAGGTAGACGCGGGTCAGGGCTCGTGGATACACATGCCCGCGAACATGAAGCACTGTGTTCGCGCCGAAACGCCGCTGGTCATGCTGCTGGTGATGCTCAAAAAGCCGGGCCAGTGAAGAATTGCGAGTCAACCTGAGGCCACCATTGCCATGAATCAACCAAGCCGACGTGAATTCCTGACCGTCCTCGGATCCACCGCCGCCGGTGCATACGGCATCACGGCGTTTTCGTGCGACCAGAAGCGCGAGGCCGAACAAATCGCCGCCTCACAGGCTGCGATCGATTCAATCTCTCCATCAGACCTGACCTGGGGCAAGGCGCCGTGTCGATTCTGTGGCACGGGTTGTGGCGTCGAGGTGGGGGTGAAAGACGGCAAGGCGAGAGCTGTTCGCGGCGACGTTGCCAGTCCGGTGAACAAGGGCCTGCTGTGCGTGAAGGGATATCACCTTCCCGGTTTGCTTTATGGTCGTGATCGACTGCTTTATCCGCAGCGTCGCGGTGCGGACGGCAAGTTGAGCCGAATATCGTGGGATGAAGCAATCGATCTGATTGCCTCTCGATTCAAGTCAGCACTTGAACAGTCCGGCCCCGAATCCGTCGGCGTTTACGGTTCCGGGCAGTGGACCATCTTCGATGGCTATGCCGCCCTCAAATGGGTCAAAGGCGGGATGAAAAGCAACAACCTGGAACCGAATGCGCGGCTTTGCATGTCCAGCGCCGTCATGGGGTTCGTCACCCAGTTTCAAAGTGATGAGCCGATGGGTTGTTACGACGACTTCGATTTCGGCGACGACTTCATATTGTGGGGCCATAACGCGGCGGAAATGCACCCCGTTCTGTTTTCACGCATGCTGGAACGAAAACTCCAGAAGCCGGGCACGCGCATCATCGATCTGGCCACGCGGCGCACCCCCACCAGCGACTATGCGGACATGTATGTTGAGTTTATTCCCGGTAGCGACCTGGCCATTGCGAATGGAATACTCCACCTGCTCTTGAAGAAGAATAAGATCGACTCGGCATTCATCGAGGAAAACACCGTATTCAAACGCGGCATCGAGGATGTAAATGAAATCGGCTACGGATGCTTCGGCGACCAGGCCGACCACTACACCTTTGCGGACAAACCGCGCGATTCGTCACTCGAGGAAATGCGGCAGTTTCTTGAGGACTACACGCCTGAGAAAGTCAGCCGGCTCAGCGGCGTGCCGTCCGCCCAGATCGAGACCCTCGCCGACATTTATGGCGATTCTTCACGAGGGACCGTGAGTCTGTGGTGCATGGGAGTTAACCAGCACTACCGCGGCACATGGATGAACAATCTGATTACCGACCTGCATCTTGTCACCGGCAAGATCAGCAAGCCGGGCAGCAATCCCTTTTCGATCACCGGCCAACCGGCTGCATGTGGAACGGTTCGGGAAGTCGGCACGTTGAATAACCGGCTTCCGGCGGACATGGTCGTGACGAACCCCGATCATCGCGCAAAAGCCGAAAAAATCTGGAATCTTCCGCCTGGCACGATCAATCCGAATCCCGGCTACCACGCCGTGGACATGTTCCGTGCGTTCATGAGAGGCGATGTCACGACGATGTGGATTCAGACCACGAATCCCTGGGTCACGCTGCCGAATCTCAATCGATTCAAACGCAAGCCAGGCGATGGACGGTTCATTGTGGTGAGTGACATTTATCCGACGCCCACGACCGATGTCGCCGATCTCGTGCTTCCCGCGGCCGCATGGATTGAACGGGAGGGCTGCTTCGGCAATAGTGAGCGCCGCACACAGCAATGGGACAAACTCGTCGACCCGCCGGGCGAGGCGAAGGAAGACGCATGGCAGATCATTCAGGTGGCCAAACGCATGGGCATGGGCCACCTGTTCCCATGGCCTGACAACGACTGGCATAAGCCGATGTTCGAGGAATACCGCAGCTTCGGTGTCGGCATCGGTAAGGACCTCGCCAGCTACGATCAGCTTCGGTCGACGCGGGGCATGAAATGGCCTGTCGTCGACGGCAAAGAGACGGATTACCGCTACGCCGCAGGCCACGACCCGTATGTGAAGAAGGCCAAGGGCGTTCACTTTTACAAGGCACACGACTACGGCGACAAGGCCGCCATCTGGCTTCGACCGTATCATCCGCCGCCCGAAGTGCCCGATGATCAATATCCATTCTGGCTTTGCACGGGGCGAGTCCTGGAGCACTGGCACACTGGCTCCATGACCCGGCGAATCAAGCAGCTTTATCAGGCCGTACCCAGCGCCTATGTAGAAATCAATCGCGCCGATGCAACGGAGCTCGGCGTCAAATCGCGCGACTGGGTCAAACTGATCAGCCGTCGGGGTGAACTGAAAATGCGGGCCGTTGTGGACGGTCGAGGTAAGCCTCCGCGTGGCAGCGTGTTCGTTCCCTTTTTTGACGAATCCTGGCTGGTCAACCTGTTGACTCTGGACTCGATGTGCAACATCAGCAAACAGCCGGACTACAAGAAATGCGCGATCAGAATCGAAAGAACCTGACCCCTCTTCCGAATGGCTTTCGGCTGCGGCAAGACTCCTGGATATGCGGGCTTTCCATTATTTGCATCCTGGCGGTGGCGTGTGACTCCAACCCACCGGGGTTGCCGGGAGCAATCGGCCAGAAGAATGGTATGCCCGCGACGGATCGCTCTGTCATACGATCCGAAAGGCGTGCATACGATGGCGCGCCGCCAACTATTCCCCACATGAAGATGGGCGCGAGTTGCACGTCCTGCCATTCACACACCGGAATTCAATTCGGCGAGATGGGATTTGCCCCGCCGATGCCGCATACGAGCAAGACAAGCGCCGGCATGTTTGCTCGTTGTGAGCAATGTCACGTCTATGCCGAGGACAATACGTTATTCGTGGAAAGCGATTTTCTGCCGATGCGACAGAACCTTCGGAAGGGAAAGCGCGCAACCTCCATCTCGCCGCCAACCATGCCCCACCCGGTCTTCATGCGGGAGAACTGCACAGCCTGTCACACGGGACCGGCCGCCAGAGAAGAGATCCGTTGTCCTCATCCTGAGCGCGTGAGATGCGCGCAGTGTCATGTTCCTGTGGCAGATTCCGGTGAATTTTCTCGTTCTGAGCAAGCACCACGAGAACATCAGTGAGGATCTCGTGTCGTGTTCGTGAACCACATGAGAAGTCCAACTGGCACTTGAAAGGAATAGTCTGATGTTTCCACCGTTTATCGACAGCTTTGGAAATCAACTCACGGCAGTCCTCATCAACGTGGTTGGCACCGTCCTTGGTGGCGTCCTTACCGGAGTTTTCAACGCCTTTTCAACGGGGTTTCTTGCTCCTTTCTTCAAGAGCATTGCTGTCACTCTCGGGATTCCCGTGTGACTCCGCTCTGAATTCGCCTTGTGTTACATAGATAGCGCGAGCGATTGCGCGCAACTGCCGCGGATCGCAATGCTGGGTGATCCCATGTTGAAGGAGATCAGCCGTGTCACGGCGAGATACAACGGTTTTGATTGCATCAATATCCGTCGTCTGCTTTCTTAGCCCTTCGATCAATGCTCAACCCACGTCACCCGAAATCACCGCTTCTCAGCCTGCTGCAGCGGAGGAAAGCCCGGCGACATCACGCCCGGCGGATTCTCCTGATGCAAAGGCAGCTCCCGAGTCAGTGCGGAAAGCGGGTCCCAAATATCTTCTGCTTCGTTACAACGAAGACTACTCTTATCTCGATGGCGAACCTGGCACCTATCAAAAAGATGTCTTTGATCCCATCAAGAACATCCAGCTGGATGACGATTGGCGATTGCGCCTCGGCGGCGAAATTCGCTTTAGGCTCGAATCCGAGACAAATCGCAACTTCGGCTCGCGTGACCCGACGAATGACACGTTCCTTCTTTATCGCGAATTGCTCCACGCGGATTTTCACTATCGAAACACCTTTCGCATTTTCATCGAGGGAATCGACGCCCGCGTCGCCGATCGCGATCTCCCCCAGATTCCGGGCATGGAAAACACATTCGACGTCCATCAGGCCTTCGCCGACCTTCGTCTCTTTGGCGAACAATCGCCGCTGACGCTGCGCATCGGCCGCCAGGAAATGATCTACGGCAAGGAGCGCGTCATCGGCAAACTCGACTGGATGAACGAAGGACGCCGCTTCGACGGTGCCAAACTGATGTATACAAGCCCAAAATTCGACATCGATTTCTTCTGGGTCAAGCCGGTCTTTTTCATGAACAAGCCCTTCTCAAACCCCTGGAATACGCACATCAATGAAAGCATGAACCGAAAGATCGATCACTGGCGAGAGGAGCAGAATTTTTATGGAATCTACTCCTCGTACAAAGGCTTCAGGAACCAGGTAATCGATCTGTACTTCCTGGGATTGAATGACCGGGGCTTCTTCACCAATGCCAACAATCGCTTCGGCGATCTCAATGTCTACACCATCGGAAGTCGCTTTGCCGGGACCATCGGCAACTTCGACTACGATATTGAGGGCGGCGGCCAGTGGGGCAAATGGGATGGAGACAAAGTGCACGCATGGATGTTCGGAGGCGACGCGGGCTACACGTTTAAGAATGTGCCCGCCACGCCGCGTGTCGGAGCCGGTTTCGATTTCGCCACCGGCGACGCCACGCCGCGCGACCGCAGCCACGACACTTGGAATCAGCTCTATCCAACCGGGCATGCCTTCCTTGGCTACATCGACGACGTGGCACGGGCGAATATCATCTCGCCAAATGTGAATGTGTCGTTCAAGCCCCTGAAGGACGTAACTGCAAAGCTCACCTGGTATCACTTCTGGCTCGATTCCAATCTCGATGCGCTTTACAACGCGGGGGGCGTGCCGATCCGGAGAAATGTTTCGGGGTCGTCGGGCAACGATGTCGGCGACGAACTCGATGCGACGGTAACATGGCAGATAGACGTCCACTCGGCATTACTGGTCGGATGGTCGCACTTCTGGCCGTCGAATTTTGTGAACAGCTCCGGTCCCTCGCGCGACGTTGATTATGTATACGTCCAATACCAGTTCCGATTCTGAGTATCGGATGCCGTCCATTTGCCTGCGCACTGGTCGTAAGTGTTCGCCGCAGCTGTGTCGCGTTTAGCAGTAAAGATGCTCATATTCAGTCAGTGCCATCGATAACGTCCCGAATGTTGCGCACATTTGAAGAAGCAGCTATCCCGTTGGAAGGGGTGGTTTTGTGTGAAACCTCTTTCTCAAAAGAGAAGCTGCTATGGAGAGCGTAACGACGAACGATGGATCGGCCAAGCAAGATTTGGTGAGCAACGAGGTGTCGAGCGACCTGGGCTCGGCGGTGATCGTGGACACGGGCAAGGTGCGCGAGGTGGCCGCGATGCTGAAGGCGATCCATGCCCAGGAGGATCGGGCCAGCGCGACACAGAAAGCCGTGCAGGTCGTCGAGAAGCTGGAGGCCATGCGTCTGGGCAAGGCGGCCGGCATCGTGCGCGAGGGTGTGGCCGAGTCGCTGAGCTACATGGCGTTTCCGTCCGAACACTGGCGCTGCATCCGGACGAACAATCCTCTGGAACGGATCAACCGCGAGGTGCGCCGGCGAACGCGCGTGGTGGGCGCCTTCCCCGATGGCCAGTCGGCCCTGATGCTGGTGGCGGCGAGGTTGCGACACGTGGCCGGCACCCAGGTGGGGCACGCGGAGATACCTGGACATGAAGCGGCTGAGGGAGTCGTCGCTGGAGACGCGAGCGCCGTCGATGGAGCCGAATGCCGACATGACCCGAAAAGAGACGACGCCGGCCGCGTGACCGCGACAACCTATGACGCCCTGGGCCGCAAGACCCGGGTCGTGGAAGACGCCACCGGCATCGGCCGCACGACGGACTTTGAATATGACTGGTCCGGCCGTCTGACCAAGCTCACCGCCTATACGGATGGCACCACCGGCCCACAGGACACGATCTACACCTACAACGGCCGGGGC
Source organism: Phycisphaerae bacterium (assembly GCA_019636475.1). Lineage (NCBI taxonomy): Bacteria > Pseudomonadati > Planctomycetota > Phycisphaerae > Phycisphaerae bacterium. The sequence goes on along the minus strand of JAHBXN010000017.1, from coordinate 827 downwards.
CTTCGGCTATGACACCCGCGATCGGTGCAATGACATCGACCTGAACGGGGCACAGCTGGCGGCCTACGAATGGCTGGGCAGCGCGATTCACAGCCGCACCACAACCTGCGACTATCCGGGCGGCACGAAGCCGACGATCGTCTCGGCCTATATCCGGGATGGTCTGTCACGCGTGACGCAGGTGAAGAACGAACTTGGCACGCCGAATCAGAACGACCACTACGTCGGCCCTCCGGGCGCGCCACGCGAGTACGGCGATCTCGGTGTGTTCAACTACACCTATGACGATGCCGCCAACCCATTGACCGAGACGCTGCTCTACGTCGGCAACAACATGCCGCCCCTCAGGGCCGATCGAGCGTATACATATGACACGCTGAATCGCCTGACGGATGCCGACCTGACCGATACGCAGGACTGGAGCAACGCCGCCACGGCTACCAGCACCTTTGCCTATGACGATGTCGGCAACCGGCTGACCTCCACCGATCGCGACGGGCCATCGGTGTCCTACACCCACGACAACGCCAACCGCATGACGGCCGTCGACGCTTCGAGCCAGACCCATGACGCGGCCGGCAACATCACGCATACGGCCGCCGTGCGCTTGCCATGACCGCGAAAGGCATCGGCGCCGCTCTCCGCCAGCTCTTTCTTCCAGCGATACAGCGCGTTCGGGGCAATCTCCAGATCGCCCGCCACGCGAATCACCGTCATCCCCGGCTGCCGGCAAAGCTCGACGGCCTGGGCCTTGAAGTCCCTCGTGTACTTTCGACGGGCTTTCTCTCGACTCATCGGACACCTCCCGCGAAAATCATTCTCGCGTT
>JAHBXN010000016.1 GCA_019636475.1 Phycisphaerae bacterium | reverse complement strand
ACTGCCGCCCCCGATTGCGACCCGCCGTCGTCATTACGCCGGTTTGGTTCGCGAACGAAGCCCGGCTCGAAGGCGCACTGGCCGCTTCCTACGCCGGAAAATGCGACGATTCCGGGTTCCGATAACACGTCGCAGAAATATTTAAGGGGTTTCTCGTTCACTCTCGTTTAGTTCTGCACAGTCGTCTTGATTGGCTGATGTCGGCCAGCGGACGGCGATGAAAATGCACACTGGCGAAATGGAGAGATACTCATGTTGATTACAAAACAATTGAAGCGCCCCTTGGCGGTCGCCGCATTGGCACTGTCGTTCTGCACTGTCTCGGCCGAAGCGGCCCAGATTCTCGATATCATGACTGCGCCATTGTATGTTCGCGGCACATGGGCCAACTTCGGCTTCAGTTTCTCGGTGAGCGAGTTGGTGCGGGTCGATGCGCTCGGGCTCTATGACGTCGGCGCGAACGGCTTTGCCGACGAACATCCGGTCGGACTCTGGAATGACACCGGCGATATGCTGGCACAGGTCATCATCGACAACAGCAGCACGGCCTCGGCGAGTGTGAACGCCAACCACGCATGGCGATTCACTGATATTGAGCCGATCATTCTGGCGCCGGGCACATACAAGATGGGAGCGTTCTATCCGACAACTGCCGACGCATTCGCCGGGTCGAGCGCCGAGAATCCCGCGAACATTCTCTTCTCGCCCGTAATTACGTTCGGCTCCTCATATGTCACGACCGGTGGCACAGAGTTCTTCACCGAGCCGAACACGACGACCGGATTCAATCCGGGCTTCTTCGGTCCCAATGCACGATTCACGGTCGTGCCGGAACCGGCGACGCTCACCTGCCTGGCCCTTGGCGGTCTGATGCTCATTCGCCGCCGCCGCTGATTGACAGCGCCACCCGGGAATACGCAAGTTTCTTCACGCACGGAGAGTCGCCGATTGGCGGTTCTCCGTGTGGTCTTTTGCGCATGTGCGGGATGCCGGGCTTGCACCGCGATCTCGTCCACGTTGCCGCGGAACGCTGGCTGACGAGTCACGACCGCATCGCGCCTGAACAACAGGGGGGGCCGCAGCGTGGTGGAGCCGCGGATTACAAATCGTCACCGCGACATGCGGCGCCGTCCCCCAAGTCGATTGGTGCAATGCGGAGATGGCGTACTCAGCCCCCACGCCGGCTCGATCGGCCCGCGATCCGTGCCTTTGGCCGGCTCTTCAAACGGCGGCGCACACTTTCTTCGCGGCGTCCGTCAAATCGCCTGCGGGGATCAACTGGGCAATGGCGGCTTCCTTGAGCATGACGCGGGCCTTGTCGACGTTCGTGCCTTCCAGTCGGGCAACCACCGGCACCTTGAAGCCGACTTCCTTCGCGGCGTGAATCAATGCGTCGGCGATGACATCGCACTTGGCAATGCCCCCGAAGATATTCACGAGGATCCCCTTCACTTTGGGATCCGAGAGGATAATGCGAAACGCCTCGACGGCGCCGTCTTTGGTCACGCTGCCGCCCACATCGAGAAAGTTTGCCGGGGATCCGCCATGAAGTTTGATGATGTCCATGGTCGCCATCGCGAGCCCGGCGCCGTTGACAAGACAACCGATGTTTCCGTCCAGCGCGATGTACGAGAGATTCGCCGCTTTGGCTCGAATCTCGTTCGGATTCTCCTCGGTCGGATCAAACATCGCTTCTAGATCGGAGTGCCGCATCAGGGCGTTGTCATCGAAATTGAATTTCGCATCGATCGCCATGATTCGCCCCGGCGCACCGTCCTTGCTCCGCGTCAGAACCAGCGGATTGATCTCCGCAAGACTGCAATCTTTCTCCATGAAGATCTTCGCCAGCGCGGTCATGACTTTCGATGCCTGCCCGGCATGGTCACCCGTCAGGCCGAGGGCGGCCGTGAGCCGGCGGAGTTGATAGGGTTGCAGTCCCAGGTGCGGATGAATCCACTCTTTGATGATCGCGTTCGGATTCCTCGCGGCGACTTCCTCAATTTCAACGCCGCCTTCCTTCGACACCATCATCACCGCGCAGTTCTTCGCGCGGTCAATCACCATGCCGACATAGTATTCCTTGTCGATATCGACTGCCGGCGCGATCAGAATCTTCTGGACCTTCACGCCTTCCGGACCGGTTTGCTTTGAGACCATCGGCTCGGCAAGCATGCGGCGGACGTTCTTCTCAATCTCACCCGCGTCGCGCGACAGGATGACATATCCCGCTTTTCCGCGGCCGCCCGCGTGAACCTGTGCTTTGACGACCATCTCGCCGGAGCCGAGCGCCTTCAGTGCGGCGGGAACCTGTTCCGGCTTGTCGATGACTTCGAAGTTCGGGACGGGTGCTCCTGCGGCTACCAGCAGTTGTCGAGCCTGATACTCATGAACCTTCATGGACGGATGCTCCGGGATTGAGTCGATATCGGGGACGCTTCACGGTCAGCCGGCATCGGGAAAATCCGCGCCCGTCAACAACGCTGACGCGCAATCGGACCCAGTTGCCGCCTGAATCCCGCATCGTAAGGCGAATCGCCCGGCCGTTCAAACGTGTACTGTCGGCCGAATCAGTCCCGACATCGCGTTCAGGCCGTTTTCAGCGAAAGCAACCTATACTATACTGCCGATTTTCATGACGAGTGGACAATACCACCATCCGAACAGAGAGGCGCTCCCATGCCGAAGTTTCTGGGCAAAGTCGAATTTCCAGTCACCATCGAGCTAGGTAAAGGGCTTGAAGGTGCGATCACGAACATCACCAGGATCGGTTATGTCGATGGCGAAGAGGGCCACCTGATCTATCGCGGTTACTCGATTGAGGAACTTTGCGAACACAGCAATTACTCGGAGGTGGCATACCTTCTGATCTTCGGAAAAATGCCGACGCGCGCAGAGCAGGACGCCTTCAGCGCCAAGCTGCAGGCCGGCGCCGTTCTGCCGCCCGCGGTCGTCAAGGTGATTGACGCGCTGCCACGGGACGCCTCACCGATGAACGTGCTCCAGGCGGCGATCGCCGCGGCCGGCTGCATTGATCGCGAAGCGCCGATTGTCACGACCCATGCCTCCGACCCTGCAACCGCCGTGGAGATCGAGACAAACGTTGCAATCCGCGTGCTGTCTTTGACGCGAGCTGCGGCTGCCTACATCGCCCGAGCGAGAGAGGGGCTGCCGATCGTTTCGCCCGACCCCTCACTGTCCTTTGCCGCCAACTACTACTACATGATGACCGGAAAGAAGCCGGATCCCATCACCACAAAGGTCATGGACGTTCTGCTCATCCTCCAGGCCGATCACGGAATGAATGCTTCCACGTTCACCGCGATGGTCGTGCATAGCTCCATGTCAGACATGTACTCCACCGTGGCAGCGGCCATCGGTTCATTGCGCGGTCCGCTCCATGGTGCTGCCAACCAGGCCGCCCTCGACGATTTGCTCACCGTCGGCGGGCCCGACGAGGCGAAAGCATGGGTCGAGGCACGCCTCGCCAGGGGACAGAAGGTCATGGGCTTCGGCCACCGCGTCTACAAAGCGTATGATCCCCGCGCGACCGTCTTGAAGCGGTACGCCGAAATGCTCTGCAAGCAGCATGGCATGGAGAAGCTCTTCCGCACAGCCGCCGCCATTGAGGAACACGTGCTCGCCGCGATGAAGGCGACGGGCAAGCCGATCTTTCCCAATGTTGATTTCTACTCCGGCGTGGTCTATCACGTGCTTGGATTTTCTGCGCCGTTCTTCCCGGTCATCTTCGCAGTCGGGCGGACGGCCGGCTGGGTCGCACGCGTACTTGAGTACCTGCCGGAGAATCGAATATTCCGTCCGCGGGCCGTTTATAACGGCGATACCAATCTCAAGTATCCGCCAGTCAGCGACCGGAAGTAGCCTTCGCCGCCTGTCAGGAGATTCCCGGTTGAAGTCCGGGTCAGTAGCCGCACCGCAGCCGCATCCTGCACCGGGGCAGAGGTCGTTATACGCCAATCATGAGCCGGAATCCCGTCCCTGCCGCGCCCCGTCGACGGCCTGATGTCCGCGCCAATGCAAATTGCATACCGCACGACCGAGAAAGCTGCTTTCCAACTCCCTGTTCATGTTATAATTCCGTGCAGCGATTGGCGGACAACACCGACATTATCTCACAGCCAGGCTGCGCAGTGGCCGCGATCGTTTGATTGAAGGTACAGGGAGTTCCGGTGGCACAGTATCTCTCGATGATTCCGTCTCAGCAGTTGCGGCTCGAGCAGCGCCTCAGTCCGCAGCTCATCCAGTCGATGGAGATACTCCAGTTGCCGTTGCTGGCTCTCGAGGCCCGGGTCCGAGAAGAACTTGAATCCAATCCTTTGCTCGAGGAACTCGAACCACTTCCGACCGAGAATACCGCGGAGCCCACGGAATCCGCCGTGAATTCCGAGGAGGGTCGCCAGGAGGCGGAGAGCTTTGAGCGGCTTGACGAAATGGCCCGAAATCTCGAGCTCGATCCCGGCGACCAGCCATATGCGAGATCACCAGGTTCGTACGATGGCGAACGGGACGCCAAGCTCGATGCCATGGCGAATACCGCCAGCCGCGGCGAAACGCTTTCCGAAACCATGATTCGCCAATGGGCGCTCGTCGAAGCGAATGACAACGTCAAAAAGGCCGGCGAGGCGATCATCGACTGGATCGATGAAGACGGCTACCTCCGAACCGAGCGCGAACACCATCGTCCGGGAAATAACGGAGACGTCGCCGAATCTCGGCCGCTCATCGTGAAGCGAACGCCGGATGAAATCGATCGCCTCATGGATGAAATTGCGGACTCGCGCACGCCTCCGATTGAGCGGGCTGTGCTGGACGACGCATTGACGCTCGTTCAGACACTGGAGCCAACGGGTGTCGGCGCTCGCGATCTGACGGAATGCCTGCTGCTCCAGCTGGAAGCCAAGGGTGATTCCGATCCATTTTATGCGGAGCTGATTCGCGAACACCTGATTGATCTGGGCAAGAATCAGTTCCCGCAGGTTTCGCGAAAGACCGGCCGAAGCATCGAGGACATCAAGACGGCGCTCAAGGTCATCGGCAAGCTGAATCATCACCCCGGATTGCTCGTTCAGCCAACTGAGGTTCCGCGCGTCTCGCCCGACGTGGTCATCGACTACGACGAAGACGGCGATGGATACGTTGTCCGGCTCGCGAGGGGAAATGCACCGCGCCTGCGCATCTCAAATCAGTACAAAAAGCTCCTTCAGGACCGGCACAGCGACAAGGAGGCTCGCGATTTCCTCCGCGCTCGTGCCGAGGCCGCGACCATGCTCATCGACGCCATTCAGTTCCGCCGCCAGCGGATGCTGGACCTTGCCCGCGTGATTGTCGAACGTCAGCGGGAATTCTTCGATTACGGCCCGCAGTTTCTCAACGTGCTGCGCATGCGGGATCTTGCCGAGGAGTTCAATTGCGACGCGTCAACCATCAGTCGCACGGTCGACGGCAAGTACATTCAGACGCCGCGCGGCATCTACCCCATGCGAATGTTCTTCACCGGCGGAACGACCGACTCCACCGGCGAAAGCGTCAGTTGGGATGCGATCAAATCACGCGTAAAGGAAATTATCGACAGCGAGGACAAAAAGAGCCCGCTCTCAGACGACGAAATCGCAAAGAAGCTCGAAGAAGCCGGCTTTCAGTTGGCGCGGCGCACGATTGCCAAGTACCGCGCTCAGTTGAACGTGCCCTCAGCGCGACAGCGTCGCGAATTTTGAATCGCCGTGCCGCCGTATCAGTCTCCATCCCGGTCCAGAATTCGTCACCACGCCGCAGCGGTCGGGTCAGTCCTCGTATGGGGTGTCATGCTCCTGTCCGCATGCGCTCCCATCGAAGATCGGCCCGGATCGAGGACGTTCGACGGTTCGAAGCCACTCTACGAATTCTCCGAATCCGAATTGGACGCCTTGCTGGTTGCCTGCGCGACAGACAACCTCGCCGTTCCGGATCGAGCCGTCCGCTTCGCGTCGAAGTTTGTCGGACAGCCCTACAGGCTCCACCTGCTCGGCGAATTCCCGTACGAAACTTACGATTCAGACCCGCTGTACTGCCTCTCAGCCAGTGATTGCGTTACATTCGTCGAAAATGTTTACGCCATGTCGATGGCCCGCGATTGGTCATCCTTTTTCGATCGCCTTATGCGGCTTCGCTACAAGGATGCCCGGATCGGCATTCTGACTCGCAACCATTTCACCGAGGCGGACTGGAACGTCAACAACGAATGGGCCTTCGACGACGTCACCAATCAGATGGCTCCGGAAGCGATCAGACCCATGCGGATCGCTGTCGATCGTGCTGCCTTCTTCAGGAAATACGGCATGGGCGATACGATTCCCGTCCAGATCTTCAAAACGACCTATATCCCGCGTTCCGCGCTGGCGTCCGTTGAAACCCGGTTGAAGCCGGGAGATATCGTAGAATTCGTTCGGGGCACCCGCGAGGCCCCTTACGTCGGACACATGGGCTTGATTGGCGAGAAGAAGGCTGGAAGAATGTTGCTGATCCACTCGGCCGAACCGCGCGTCCGGGAGGAGCCGCTTCGGGACTACGTCGAGGCTTCGACAAAAATCCTGGGCGTGAAAATACTGCGGTATCGACTTGATCCGACTGCGGAGTAAATCGTGCTCGGAGAGACAATCGGAATCCTCGTTGGCGGTCAGAGTTCACGAATGGGCCGGCCCAAAGCATTGATCGAGGTCGAAGGCGGCACGCTTCTGGAACGCACCGTTCTGGTTGCCAAGCAGGCCAGTCACAGGGTCGTTCTGCTCGGTGATCCGCCTTTCGAATTGCCCGTTTCACTCAGAGATATCGAGGTCTGGCCTGATCGATTCGATGACGTCGGACCCATCGCCGGCCTCGATGCGCTCCTTCAAAACATGGACGGCCGATACGGCGTGCTGGTTTCCTGCGACATGCCCTATCTGGCGGCCTCTCTGCTGAAATGGCTCTCCAGCACGGCCCATATCCTGCGATCGGATGCCGTCGTGTGTCATACACAAGACACCTCCGCGCCCATCGGCGTGCGTATCCATCCCTGCTGTGCGGCCTACGGCGCGCACATCGCCGACAAGGTCGCGGATGCCATTGAGCAGGAACAATACGGCCTCTGCGATCTGTTGAAGTCACTGAAAGTGCATCCGCACCTGCTCTCCGGCGACAACGCCCGCTGGGTGGAGAATTGGAACGTCCCCAGCGATGTCATCGCCGATGAAGGACCGCCGGCCACCGCCCCGCAGGCCGAACCGTCATGAACATCGGCATCCTCTCCGACAGCCATGGAGACGGCCCTGAAACCGCAAGAGCCATCGCGCTGCTCAACGCCCGCGGAGCGAAAAAATTAGTGCATTGCGGCGATCTGTGCGGAATCAACGTCCTGGATGAGCTTGCAGGACACGACTCCGTTTTCGTTTGGGGTAATTGCGACGACCCCGATCTGACCATGCGGCGGTATGTTGCTGCCATCGGCCTGCCCTGGCCGGAAGTGCCTGTCACGTTTGAAGCCGCCGGAAAGCGGTTCGCCGTCTTTCACGGCCACGAGCCGGCGTTCGCCGCCGCACTGCGCAGTGGCGAATTCGACTATGTTCTTCATGGGCATTCGCATCAGTTCGCGTACACTCGCGACGGCAATACCCGGATCATCAATCCCGGCGCACTGCATCGCGCACGAATCCACACCGTTGGCCTGCTCGTGCCGGTCACCGGCGAATTGCGGATTCTGGATGTCGCCACCGGCCACCCGGTGCTCGTCCGCTCCGAATAAGCCGGGCCGACGACCGCGCCAGTCTCTCTTCCGGCTGCATCAGTTCGCACGAGTCCGTTTTCGCCGAATTGACGGAGTGACTGCTCCGAGGAAAGTCGATGTCCCGTCCGATTCGATCCCGATCCGGCCATCCGTTATAATCCGAGACGGGGCGGTACACATCGAATCGCCGCCCGACTGTCGATGAACTACAACCTTCGGAGCGCCCGACATGACTGCTGCCGCATCAACGCCCGCTTCCGCCGCTCGGCCCGCCGCACAGGATTTCCTCCCGCTCGACGGAATAGATCATCTCGAGTTCTACGTCGGCAACGCTTTTCAGGCAGCGCATTTCTACCGGCATATGTTTGGCTTCAACATCGTCGGTTATCGCGGGCTTGAAACGGGCGACAAGGACAAGTCGAGCTACGTCCTTCAGCAGGGCAATGTGAGATTCGTCCTCACCAGCTCGCTCGGACCCGATCATGAAATAGCTCGTCATTGCCAGTTACACGGTGATGGAGTGAAAGCCATCGCCTTTCGCGTGAAGGATGTCGAAAAATCCATTCACGAAACTCGTAAGCGCGGAGCCACCGTCGTCCAGCCGCCCACCGTGCTTGAAGACACGACCGGAAAGCTCTGCATGGCCGCAATCCGCGCCTACGGCGACACAATCATGCGATTCGTCAGCCGCGAAAATTATGAAGGGGCATTTGCACCCGGTTTCATGACCCTCTCGCAGGCCGCGCCGCGCGAGGCGGGTTTGGCAGCGGTCGATCATATCGTCGGCAATGTCGAATTGGGTGCGATGAATCACTGGGCCGGATTCTTCGCGAAGGTCCTTGGCTTCGAACAGCTCACACACTTTACCGACGAGGACATCAGCACCGAGTACAGCGCCCTCATGTCAAAGGTCATGCAGAACGGGACCGGCAAAATCAAATTCCCCATCAATGAGCCGGCTGAAGGAAAGAAGAAGAGCCAGATCGAGGAGTATCTCGATTATTATCGCGGTCCCGGTGTGCAGCACATCGCAGTCAACACGGCCGACATTTGCCGGACCGTGCGAACCCTTCGCGATAACGGAGTGCGCTTTCTCCGCGTGCCGGATACCTACTACGAATCGCTGGCGGCCCGCATCGGAAAAATCGACGAAGACTACAAGGAATTGCAGGAACTCGGTGTACTCGTCGACCGCGATGAAGACGGCTACCTGCTCCAGATTTTCACACAGCCGGTCGAGGATCGGCCGACGCTCTTCTTCGAAATCATCGAGCGCCATGGCAGTCGCGGTTTCGGCGTCGGAAATTTCAAGGCACTCTTCGTCAGCATCGAGGAAGAGCAGCGCCGCCGAGGCACGCTCTGATTTGAATTACCCGGACGCTCCGGGCTTGCAAAGCCGCCGCGCGGCTAGTTCGAAAGCAATCGAAGAAACGCCGATTCGCTCCACCGGCCGGAGACGTTTCGTCGCTTCAATGCGAATGCATCGTCACCAGGTGCGACGGTTCCGCGGATCGATGTGAACATCGCGTCGTATCCCGCGTCACGGGCGAATTGCTGCACGCGCACATCCCATCGGCCGCGCGGTGCGGCCAGCACGGTGGCCTCCCGTCCGGCCGCAACTCGCAGATATCGGCGCGATTCTGCGAGCTCCCAGGCAAGTTCCTTGGCATTCAGGGAATCAAGTGCCCTGTGCGTGACACCGTGAGAACCCACGTCGAAGCCCATGGCGCACCACTCGCGAATCTGTCCGTCCGTCAGTCTCGGGTCGTGCGGCGCGACCGGATCCTCCCGGCATCCGAATACGTACGAGCGGGGGTCAGTCGTGATAAACACCGTGGCCGGCATTCGATGACGCAGCAGCAGCGGGGCGGCGATCGATATCACGCTCTCACAACCGTCGTCAATGGTGATCAGCACCGGCCGTGGCGGCATCGCGCGCTGACCGCGAACAATCGCCAAAGCCTCCGCGAGGGAAACCACTGAAGAGCCCGCGTCGGCCAGCAGCGTCAATTGTCGGTCAAACTGCTCCGCGGTCACGGCGTAGGCCTGCGCATCGCCCGGGAGCATCGCAAGTTCAGCGGTCGAACGAACGAATCGGTGATACATCAGGCAGACCAGTCCATCGCAAGGCGCGGTTTCCGAAGAATCGGCAATCACGCGCCCGGAACGTGCACTGACATTATTGACCTGTGCGGAGGGTGCCGAAGCCGCGGCATCTCCGCGATGCAGTCGGCTCATGGCCGGAGCCAGAGCGGCCGCGAATAATAGCAATGGCAGGATGCCCGTTCGCATATGCTTGATTTCCCGCAAATCGCCTGGCCGCGTCAACCCTTCACCAGCCTGACGAAGTCATCCTCAGTAAGCACGGGCACACCGAGTTCCCGCGCCTTGGTTAGCTTGCTGCCGGCGTCCTCTCCCGCAACAACGTAGTCGGTTTTCTTGCTGACACTGCTCGCTGCCTTTCCTCCGTGCGCCTTGATGAATGTCTCAATGCTCTTTCTGTCAAAGCCCGCCAGCGTTCCCGTTACAACGATGGTCTTACCGGCGATTGGCGAGCCGCTGACAACTTCGCGGCGCGCTTGCTTCATGTTGACGCCGGATTTCTTCAGGTCGCGCCACGCACGGTCACCCGATTCGCTCTGAAAGAATGCACGAATCGACTTGGCCATCTCGGGACCCACGCCGGCCACTTGCTGAAGCGCTTCCTCGCTGGCCGACGCGATCGCCTCCATGTCGCCAAAGTGTTCCGCCAGCAACTCCGCCGACGCCGCGCCGACATGGCGGATATTCAGAGCCGCGAGCACCCGGTCCAGAGGCCGGCTTTTGCTGCGTTCGATTCCGTCGATGAGCTTCTCCGTGCGCTTCTCGCCGAATTTAACAATCGTTGTTGTCGTCCTGCCGTCCTTCGTACGTTCCTGTTCGAAGGGTAGGTCAATCAGCCGATCGCGCCGCGCCGGAAGCGAATACACATCCGCGAACGAATGCAGGAGCGATTCATTCACCAGCTTCTCGACGAGCACTTCGCCGAGGCTGTCAATGTCCATCTGGTCGCGGCCGCAGAAATACTTCAGACGCTCCTTGATCTGGGCGTCGCATGTTGGGTTGATGCAGCGCAGATAGACACCGCCGTCGTCCTTCATCACTTCGCCTCCGCAAACCGGGCAGGATTCCGGCGGTCGAACGGGCACGGCATTCGGGGGGCGTTTTTCCGTTACGACACGAATCACCTGCGGGATGATCTCGCCGGCCTTCTCGACGACGACCGTATCCCCGATGTGTACATCGAGCCGTGCGACCTGATCGAAGTTGTGCAGCGTTGCGTGTCGGACTGTCGTGCCCGAGAGCTGGACCGGTTCCATCACAGCGCGCGGCGTGATCGTCCCCAGCTTGCCGACCTGAAAATCGACTGACACAATCCGGCTCTCGGCCTGCTCCGGCGCGTACTTGAACGCAACCGCCCATCTTGGGAACCGGCTTGTGAAACCCAACTGCTCACGTTGCCCAAAATCATTGAGCTTGATGACAAGGCCGTCAGTCTCGTATTCCAGCTTTCGGCGCTTCGGTTCCCATTCAGTCACATACTCAATCACGTCTTCGATGCTGTCGAACACGCGTTGGTGTGGGCTGACCGGAATGCCGAATGTCGCAAGAGCAGCAAAAAGCTCCGATGCCTTCGAATACAGACGTCCCGACGGGACGGCCGCGGAAATCTCGCCGTGACCGTGAGCGATGAAGGCCAGACCGCGACTTGCGGTCTCTCGGGCGTCGAGCGATTTGAGAGCCCCGGTCGTGGCATTGCGTGGATTCGCGAAGGGCTCCTTGCCGTTCTTCACCAGCTTCTCATTGAACGCATCAAATGACTTCCGCGGCCAATACACCTCGCCGCGAATTTCGAGCACCGATGGCCAGTCACCGCCTTTCAACTTAAGCGGAATCGAGCGGATCGTCTTCAGATTGGCGGTGATGTCGTCGCCGACTTTGCCGTTTCCGCGCGTCACACCATAGGCCAGAACGCCGTTTTCATACCGCAGACTCGCAGACACGCCGTCAATTTTCGGATCGACGATGTACTCTATCGCTTCGCCACCCAACCCCTTGCGAACGCGCGCATCAAACTCGCGCAGGTCGCGTTCATTGTACGTATTGTCGATCGACAGCATCGGCACTGCGTGCTCAATCTGCCGAAACCCCTCCAACGGCCGTTCACTCACCCGCTGGGTCGGCGAATCCGGCGACAGCCATTCCGGATGGGCTGCTTCGAGCGATTTCAACTCGTCAAACAGGCGATCGTACTCGACGTCGCTGATGCTCGGCGCGCCATGATCATAGTAGCGTCGATCATGCTCCTGAATCTCATCTCGCAATCGGTGAATCCGCCGCTCGATTTCGTTCATGGCGTGCCGCTCATTGCTTGTGCCGTGGTCGGGATCGCAGTTTCGTGAACGATGAAAAGCAGCCCGTGAATCGCGCCAGGCTGACTCGGATCATCGCATATTCCGTACAGAAGTTCCACGCCTTCGATGCCATGATCGTACGGTTGAACTGCAAGTCGATAGGCCATCGTCCGGTTCACTTCGGGCCGATAACGCAGCGTCTGCCGCAATGCCCCGCGTGCATCATACGAATCGATCGGCGGATCGTACGAACGCAACTCACCGAAGGCGATCTGTTCAAAATGCATCAACTGTTCGTTCGCGCGATACGGTGCGACGATGTAACGCACGCCAAGTCGATCCAGACGGGCCCGCGCGGCTGCCGGATCGCGCTCTGCAAAGAATCGCATCATCTCAACAATGCCGGAAATCGCTCGATGATATGGAGCGGCCACCACCGGTAGCCCGGTCTCGCGCAGGAGAGTCGGGCCTTCACCTTCTTCGCAGAGAATGTTGCGTCGTGCCGATGACGCGGGATTCAGCATCTCCGTGCGGCGAATGGCCATTGCAGTCAAAGCCGTGCGTTTCTGATCTTCTCGCGGCCCGATCGCATCGAGCAGGGCGGCGGATTCCGGGTTGAGGCCCGAAGGAGCGCGGGCCGCCACGTCGCCGGCGCGCCAGATCAATGCCAATGTTGGCCAGACTGAAAAAGGAATTGACGACACACCGATGGCCGACGCAACCAACGACCCGCGCCAGACCAGACTAAATCCCTTGATCCAGTGGCCGATTCGATGAGTCGATTCGAGCAGACCGACGACGATAACCGGCAGCGCAAACGTGCCATAATGGTCAATCCACCGAAGCTGGACGATCGAAAGCACGGAAATCGTGAAGGCGAACAGACCAAGCAGGAATCGTATCCAGAGGGGCACGCGCCGGGCAATCAGAAACGTCGGAAACGCGATGATCAGCAGATAGGGCAGAAACCCCAATCGCTCGTGCATCGGAGCCAGTCGAGCCGACAATTCCATTTCCCCGGTGAACCGAATGAGCGGCTGCAATTCGGCCACGCGTTCGTGCCAGCGTGCCAGCGCGTCGCCTCGAACGGGCGCAAGCACGGATTCCGATTTTACGGCGACGACGACGAGAACCGCGATTCCTAGAATTGCGGGCAGCGTTCGACCAACGCGCGTTCCGGCCGCCGAAGACCCGCCGCGCGCCGTGCCGGGGCCGATGACTCGAATGACCAGCAATCCAAGGAGCGTCGCACCGACGTGAAACAGGCTGATCCGATCCACCGGCATTGCGGCCCACTCGTGCCGGCCGTCAATCACAAAGCCGACGATCACCGCGATCAGAGCGCCGCCGGTCCAGACGGTCGCAGCGTGGAACAAGGCCCATCGGCTTTCGGAGCGGCCGGCGGCAACCGTGATGCACAGAACGCCGAAGATAATCGACCAGAAGAGGATGACCTGGGTGGCCGTCCAGATCGCGACGCCGATCATCAGCCCGCTCAGGGCGAAGCAGGCGAGTTCCTTGATCGTTCCGGCAGGGGTGCCGCGCGGATTGGCTCTTCCAACGCTGGAATCCGCCGAATTCAGTCCACGGGCGTCGTCGTGCCTGGGCGCTGACGCGATCCGATCGGCCATGCGCCGCGCGCCGTTGATCAGCGCAAGTGTCGCGATTGCCAGAAGCAGCTCAATCAGACAGTGGTGATCGACATTTCCCAGTCCGAAGACGCGCAGAAATGCGGGCGACGCGGCACAGGCTGCTCCGCAGATTAGGGCCGCCAGACCGCCACCCAACTGCGCGACCAGTCCGATCAGGACCGCGAGATAGGCGACTCCCACCGCCGGTGCGACCAGTGCCGCGCCTGTGACAAAGCCGTCCGGCCCTCCAAGGACGTACTCGCCGATCAGGCCCGCTCCCGCAGTGAGATAGTCCATCGGCGACGTCCAGTGAAGCCGTACGCCCGCCGGCGCGTTGATTTGCGACATGATGTCCCAGCACCGGAGGCGCCCTTCCGCAACTTCTTTCGCCCGAAAGACGCGCAAGTCATTGTCCGGATCAGGCAGGTAGACGTGCGTGAGTTGTTCGCCCGGGTCGGGGATGACACTTCGCCCGTCCGCCGTTCTGATGTTCTCGGTCAACGGCGTCAACCAAAAGACGGCCGGCACGCGCGTCAGGTTGAGATACGTCGCGAGAATCACGGCGATACCGAAGGCAGCCACGATCGTCAGTCGCGTCTCGGATTGATCGTTGGACATGTGCATGTAGCGCCTTGGCCCCTGAATCCACACAATCGACTACTCGGCGAGCAACTTCTCGATTGCCGCGCGAACGGCACGATAATCCTCATCCTGCCGTTTTTCGGCCGGCCGACTGCTGGGATAAAAGTCCGGTCCGGGGTGTATGAAACGGATGCGCCCGCGTCTGTCCAGCAGAAAAGTCGCGCATTTGTGTTCCCGCGGCTCGCTTCGGGCGGCATCGCCTGACTTGAGCCAGATTCGATCTAGAAATGACCAGTCGGCGTCCGGCATGCAAGGGAACTCCAACTCCAGCCTGCGAATCGTCGAGCGAAATTCGTCGTCGTTCACCACTCGCGGACCTGACTTCGGATAGTAGATGCCCACAACGGACAGTCCCTCCTCGGAGTAGTCACGATAAATGCGGGACAGTGTCGGTAACGTGGCACGGCACGACGGACAGTCGTCGGTGAAGAAACGTATGAGGCGCACCCGTCCGGCCAGTTCCGGCGGATTTTCGTTTGGCGTATTCGCCCATGACCGGCTCACCAACCTCGGAGCCCGTGTGTCGATCAATTCGCGCCCCGTGCGACTCATCGGCATGACCAGCCTGCGGCCGGGCAGGGCTTTGTCGCGGCGCTCCGCGAGTAGCCGGCGAACGCGGTACTCAACGTCCGCCGCGGGACCCGCGCCGAGGTAGCGCACGCGGCCGGCGCGGTCAATGACAGCATAATGGGGCGTGCCCTGCCCGCGGTAAGTGTTCAGTGACATGACTCCACCGGCATCGAGGCCGACGCGAAATGCGACACGCTGGTCCGTGAGATAGGCGCGAATATCATCCCGCTGCTGGTGCTCGCTATCTCCGAGGACTGACGCAACGCCGATGATCTCCAGCTCGCCAGGCGCGAGACGTTGCATCAGGTCGTTCATTGCATCGATCTCGTGTTTGATCTCCGGCTCAATCATTTCAAAAAACAGTATCACAATCACCTTGTTCTGCAGTTGGCTGCCGGGCGGCATCGAGCCCTGCAGCCATTCGTCGGTGCTCAGTCGCGGGGCGGTCCTGCCCAGAAGCTCCAACTTTGATACTTGCTCACTGATCCGCCGAATCAGTGCCGCGTCCGTCGTGCGATCCCGCGCTGCTTGATACCACAGGGACGCACGCTCAAATTCGTCGCGATCAAGCAGCTTTTCGGCAATTGCTGCGCACTCCGAAGGGGTCAGGTCGGCGGATGGCTCGAAGGCAACTTCGTCGTCCGGGCGGGTTGTCGGCTGGGATGTGGCCGGCGGGGACCCGTCGTGGGGCGATCCAGAAATCGCGTTGAAGAACTGGGCGCGTGCCGGATGGGCGGCAACGCCCGAGGTTGCGGATGCGATGGAAAGCCAGCACAAGATCAATGCAAAACGCATGATTCGACCAAGGCAGCGCTCGGGGACATGTCTTCAAATTCTAGCAATTTCATCACTGCAATGCGGACGGGCTTCGTCCGCCGGTTCCGGTAATGCCGGTATTCTCACTTGCGTGGACAGTCTCGTCGCCTGATTTTGGGGCGATTTCATCCATCTTCACCCGATCGTTCGTTTCTTCTCGACACGTGGGACGAGTCCGCCGCCTTGACCCGTTTTAACCGCTTTTCTAAACTGCGACGAGTCGCCGTAGCGCTACGTCCGATGTTTGCCAATCACAATAATCCGACGGTCGTGCCCGCTGCACGCCTCCTGGTCAACTGCCCGTGGCCGACAACGTCTCCGGTTACAGCATCATCTCCAAGCTGGGGGACGGCGCGCGGTCGCAAGTCTATCGCGTGGTTCGGCCGGAAACGGGTGAGATCTTCGCATTGAAGCGAGTGATTCGCGATCCAGCGGAGGACTCACGGTACCTGGATCAGGCCATCAACGAGTTCCAGATAGCGGGCAGCTTCTCGCATCCCAACCTGCGCAAGGTCTTCGAACTCAAGCGCATCCGCAAGTTGCTTCGGCTGGTTGAGGTTCAGGTCATCATGGAATTTGTGGACGGGACCAGCCTCGACAAGGCCCGTCCAACGCGCATCGATCGGATTCTTGAGATTTTTCTCTGTGTCGCGGGCGGTTTGCGCGCCATGCATGAAAAGGGTTATCTTCATGCGGATATCAAGCCGAATAATGTCCTCATTGCCCGTGATGGCTCGGTGCGAATAATTGATTTCGGACAATGCTGCGAGATAGGTCATCAGAAAGAGCGGATTCAGGGCACGCCGGATTACATTGCACCGGAGCAGGTCGAGCGATCACACCTGACACCGCAAACGGACGTTTACAATTTCGGCGCGACGTTATACTGGGCCACAACCGGCAAGACGTTTCCGACCGTAATGTCCCGCACCAGCAAGAAAGTGGAAGGGTCCACCGCCCCGGTCGACGCGCCCGCGCCGATCGTATTGAATCCGGAAGTGCCGCCCGGTCTTTCGAAGTTGATCATGGATTGCTGCGAGCATGATCGGAACGATCGGCCTCGCACGATGAAGGAAGTCATTCATCGCCTCGAGCTGATTCAGCATGTGGTCGAGCGTCATTCGCGGGGAACCAGGTAATGTCGATTTTCAGCAGCCGAAAACTCTGCGATGCCGACGAAGCCGTCGCGACGTACCGGCAGGCGGCACAGGCGAATCGCGAGGACCCGTTTCGACGAGGCTCGATGCTGCACCTGCCGCCCTACGGCCAGGTGGTCATGACGGGCGATCTACACGGGAACGACAGAAATTTCGAGAAACTGCAACGCTACGCCATGCTGGATCGCGTGCAGGCGCGCCATGTCGTCCTGCATGAAATGGTGCATCTGGATCTGATCGCCCGGACCGATATCGATACCTCTCACGCATTACTGTTCAAGGCCGCGAAGTACAAGTGCGAATTTCCGGAGCAGGTCCATTTCCTTCAGTCGAATCATGAACTGGCTCAACTGACCGGCTATCTCATCGCCAAGAACGGCCGCGTGGTAATCGAGGAATTCAATCATGCCGTTCGGGATGCGTATGGGGCGCAGCGGGGCGACGAGGTTCTCGAAGCGATTAACGAGTTCATCGCGTCATTTCCGATCGCCATTCGCACGCCAAACCGCGTGTGGATGTCGCATTCTCTTCCGAATGCGCATGACATGGATGAGTTCGACGCGTCAGTCTTTGATCGTGAATTGACATCGGACGACCTGCACACTAATCGAACCGTGTTCAATCTGGTATGGGGTCGGCGTCAGACACGGGAGCAGATCGAATCGCTGGCAACGGCATTACAGGTGGACACGTTCATCGTGGGCCACCAGCCGCAGGAGATGGGTTTTGCCCGCGTGCTGGATCGAATCATCATCCTCGCGAGCAATCACAACCACGGGACGTTTCTGCCGTTCGATCTTTCAAAGCCGAAATCGACCGATGAACTCGTGGATTCGATCCGCAAGTTTGTCGAGGTGGCATAGTCGGAACCGATTCGGGCGACGCCATGACCGCGGCACACCGGCGGATCGTGCGTGTGGAGCGCGACGCCCGGCGGATATCAATGAAATGCCGCCGCGCCGGCATCGGCGACGGCATGATCCTGTTCGCCGGATCCGCCCGACACGCCAATCGCGCCGACGACTTTTCCGCCGTGTTTCAGCGGGATACCACCGGCGAAGATCATGATGCGGCCGTCGTTGGAGGCATGGATACCGAAAAACTGTCCGCCGGACTGGCAGTGTGCGGCGAGGTCTTTGGTGGAGATATCGAAGGCTCGCGCGGTGTAGGCTTTCTTGATGGAAATATCAATGCTGCCGAGCCACGCGCCGTCCATGCGGACATGCGCAACAAGATTCCCACCCGCATCGGCGATGGCGATGTTCATGGGCTGGCCGATCTCGGCGGCTTTTTTTTCTGCGGCGGCGATGATCCTGCGTGCGTCATTGAGGGTGATCATTCTGTAGCTCCCAGTTCATGTTCGGGGTGTAAAGCGTCCGGCTAATACTAATCGGGTTGCAAGAGGATTTCACGACCTCCGTGATCGCGCCCCGAGGCAAGCGCATCGCTGATACGCGCCTGTTGGCTCGATCGGATCCGATGGTGTGCCGATGACCTGTCGTGCATCTTGCAGGCCTGAACCGGATTTTTGACCTGGTGGAATCGGTGTTATGCACGGGATCTGATGATCGTCACGACCGGCTGAGGTACGATGCAACGAGATGCCAGTACTCTTCCTTCACCGACTGTAGCGCGCGGCGAAAACGGAGCCGATCCAACCATCGATACCACTTGTGAATTTCGCGATGGCGGCCGTTCTGAACGGCGTTTTCGATCCACGGCGTGTCGAAGCCGCTCCATTCGCCAGCCGGTGAGCACCGATTCACATAGAGTAGCGGCGCAAGCTCGACCTCCAGGATGTGCTCCATGTCGGCGATGGAGTAGCCGGTGGTGCGTAGTGAATGGGCAATCTGAGCGAGTTGTTCCTCGGTGAAATCCGTATCGAGGAAAAGGGTCGCCAGATTCTCCCATGCAATTCTTCGATTTGCGAGGTCCTGCCCGGCGCCTTGCATTTCACCTATCCTTCGGCTCCACCGATTTGCACGTATCGTTTCTGGACGCGTTTTGCTTCCTCCGCGTCGGTCACATTGTCGCTGTGGCAGTCGTGCTTTTTGCCGCGATGGGCGAGCATCATCACCTGTTCCTGTGTGAGCCCCGGACTTTTCATGCTCTTCTTTGTCGGCTGGAACTGCTCATCTTTTCCGCTTGCGAATTCCTGAATCTCCTTGCTGATACGCATGCTGCACCAGTCGTGGCCGCACATGGCGCAGAAGTCGGTATCCACATCGAGGTCTTCGTCGTGAAGGGCGCGGGCGGTTTCGCCGTCGAATGCGATCTCGAACTGCATCGGCCAGTTCAGTGCGGCTCTCGCCTTTGACATGTCGTCGTCCCACTGTCGAGCGCCCGGGATCTGACGTGCCACATCTCCGGCATGCGCGGCGATCTTGTATGCGATGCAGCCTTCCTTCACGTCCTGCGCCTTGGGAAGGCCGACATGTTCCTTGGGCGTGACATAGCAGAGCATCGCGGCGCCGGCCCGTGCGGCCTCGGTTGCGCCGATGCAACTGGTTATGTGATCGTATCCGGGAAAGACATCCGTCACGAGCGGCCCGAGGACATAGAAGGGCGCGTCGTCGCAGATTCTTTGCTGGACCTGCATGTTCCATGCGATTTCATGCAGCGGGACATGACCGGGTCCTTCGACCATCACCTGCACTCCGGCCTCGCGGGCACGCTGCGTCAGTTCGCCCAGGACTTCGAGCTCCGCGATCTGTGCCGCGTCGCCGGCATCCCGCAGGCAGCCGGGCCGCACGCCGTCGCCGAGGGAATAGGTCACGTCATATTCTCGCATGATCGCGCTGATTTCATCAAACAGTTCGTACATGGGGTTCTGTTTGTTGTGGACGATCATCCACTTTGCCAGCAGCGATCCGCCTCGGGACACGAGCCCCGTGATGCGATTTTTGATGAGGTGAAGGTTCTCCTTCAGCACGCCGGCATGGATGGTGAAGTAGTCCACACCCTGTTTCGCCTGCCGCTCCACGGTCTTGAGGATTGTGTCGTAATCGAGGTCCTCAATGCTCCTGCCGATGATCATGCTGTAAATGGGGACGGTGCCGATTGGAATGGTGCTGTGATCGATGATCGCCTGACGGCACTCATCGAGCTTTCCGCCGGTGGACAGGTCCATCAGCGTGTCGGCTCCGTATTTCTGCGCCCACATCAGCTTGTCGACTTCTTCGCGGGTACTGCTGCTGACCGGTGATGCCCCGATGTTGGCATTGATCTTGGTCGTGACCATTCGGCCAATGCCCATCGGATCAAGTCGTTTTGGCGTGGATTGACCCTTGAGCATGTTCGGATCGTTCACGACGGACCACCGCTGGCTCACGGTCTGATTGACCCAGAGCCGTGCGTCGCCGCGATGGCCGGGATGGCCGGTCGTCGTGGTCAGATGCGCGACATCGACGATCGGATGCGACGTGCCGTTGTGGCCGATCGTACGCATTCTGGGATCCGCGCCGCCGCTGCCGGCCAAATGGCGGATGTTTGCCGGTATTACGAGCCGGCCCCTGGCGACCTCGTCACGAATGAATTCGGGCGTGGCATTCTCTCGCAAGGCCACACGGACCATTTCGGGTGTGATGAGGCCCTTTCGGGCGGCCTGTAGCTGGGTCATGAATAAACTCCTATCGAATCGGCGACTGCTCGTCCTGTTTTGTGATGAGTTGAGCAGCGCGTTTCCTTGCGGCACCGTCCGCGTCCATCGCGATGGGGGGCGACTTGAGAATGGAAAGGTATTGCCGCCAGGGTCCGACGGCGTCGTTGTATTGCGCGGCCATGCAGCGGGCGATCTGGGCGATGTGATTCAAATCGTGCGCCACCCACGTGGCCAGCAGATTCTCCAGAGTGACCTCGCCGAGCGCCGGGTGCATTCCGCGCTTTGCCAGCAAATCGGGTGTCAGTGCGGCTGCTCGAAGTGACGAGATGCTGGTGTTTCGGCACTGTTCGAATTCATCGAGCAACTGATTCAGCGATTTGCCGGCGCATTCCTCGAACTGGGCGTAACGGTCGTACTTGTCGAACGGCCGTTCGGTCCCGGCTTCGAGAATGATCCGCATTCGCGGAATCCAATCCGCTCGCTCGCCATGAATGAGATGCCCCAGAATGTCGAACGGGCTGAACGTGTTTTCGCCGTAATCGGTGTAGATCCATTGCGCGCTCAGGCCGGCCAGCATGGCCCGCATCACCGAGGGTGTGCGCGACAGCGGTTCGATCGCTTGTTCGACATCGAACTTCATTCGAATGATGCTCACGGCGCGCCGAAGCGCGCGATCGTCTGAAAGCGACTCACCGGCGAGGCCGTCTGACCCGATAGAGAGCGGTGTGGTGCGACATGGCTCGCTTCCCTCCGCACCTCGTTCCGCCTCGTGCGAACTTCGGTGATCAGGTTCCAAGGGTCCCGGCTCGGCGGCCGGCTCTCAGCCCTTGTGGGCGCCCCTAGCGAAGTCTTCAAATGCTAGCCTTGCGGTGTGGTGATTGCAACGCCGAGACGGAGATCGCGCGGCTCGTCGCCGGAACCGGTTCAGCCTCTTTCCGGGCGCCATTCGACAAAGGCTTCGATCGCCTGGTATTCCGGCAAGCCGAGGCGGTCGAAGATTGCGGCGGTCGCCGCGTTGCGGTCTTCGGCACGCTGCCAGAATTCTCGCGGATCGCTCGGGCCGGGGAACAGGGCCTTGTCTTTCTGCGACTCATGATGAAAAATCGCCATGCGCTTTCGGTCCACTTCATCGGGCGACAGGGGGACGGCCATCTCGATCTGATGCGGCTCCCACTCCTGCCAGGCGCCACGATAAAGCCAGACTCGGCACGCCTTCATCCAGTTCCGCTCGGCCAGCCGCCCAACGGCCGATTGAATCGCGGCGAGGCAGACGCGATGGGTGCCGTGTGGATCGGAAAGATCGCCCGCGGCATAAATCTGATGCGGCTGTACCTGATCGAGCAGTGCCATGACGATGGCAATATCTTCTTCGCCGAGCGGCTGCTTTCGAACGCGACCGGTTTCGTAGAAGGGCAGGTCAAGAAAGTGAATGCGATCGCCTGAGACGCCGGCATAACGGGCAGCGGCTCGCGCTTCACTTCGGCGGATGATGCCCTTGATCTGCCTCAGCACGGGACTATCGACGTCGCCAGGACGTTTTGAAGCGACAAAGTTCTCGACCGCCACCTCGATCCGCTCGATTTCACGTTCGCTGAACAGGCCGAAGGTTCGTGCGAACTCAGCGACGAAGTCCGCGTGACGAACGGCCTTTTCGTCGAATACGGCGATGTTGCCGGACGTCTGATAGGCGACGTGGACTTCGTGTCCCTGCTCGCACAGGCGAATCAGCGTGCCGCCCATCGAAATGACGTCGTCGTCCGGATGGGGACTGAAGACCACGACGCGCTTCGGAAATGGTTCCGGCGTCGACGGAGCTCCGACCGTGATGACGCCGTCAGAGGGCGGCAAGGTTTGTAGCGGAGTCGACGGCCCATGGTCGCCCCGTGTGTCCGCCGCAACGCGTTCCGCCGTCGATTTGCCGCCCGGCCAGCCGGTGATTGTTCGCTGGAGCGATTTGAAGACGTCGATATTAACGTCGTATGCCGATCCGCGTGCCGAAAGGAGGTCCTGAAGACCGTGTTCGTTGTAGTCTTCCTCAACCAGTTTCAAGATCGGCTTACCGAGCTTCGTTGCGAGCCAGATCACGGCCCGGCGCGTCGTGAAGCCGTCCCATGATTGGCGGCTCGTCGCCAAGGGACCGAGCAGCCACGGCGTTTTGATGGGGGTCAATTCGCCGGCAGCAGCGGGATCCAGGACGAAGCACGCGTTTGGATGGTCCTGCAGGAAGCTCGCGGCGACGGCATCCGATACATCACCCTCGACCGCCAGCCGCACGATGTTCGCCTTGCCTTCGCCGAAAGCGAGGAGAATGACGCGGTGGGAATTAAGTATCGTGCCGACTCCCATCGTGATGGCGCGGCGAGGCACGTTCCACTCGCCAAAGAAATCGGATGCGGCATCCATGCGCGTGACTTTGTCGAGCGTGATCAGCCGGGTGCGACTTTCGCGGCCGGAGCCGGGCTCGTTGAAGCCAATGTGGCCGGTGCGTCCGATGCCCAGTATTTGAAGATCGATTCCGCCGGCTTCGGCGATTTGCCGCTCATATCGTTCGCATTCCATTGCAACCTGGTCGAACGCCAAGGTTCCGTCGGGGACATGAACGTTTTCGGGGTCGATATCGACAAGGTCGAAGAGGCATTCTGACATATAGCGGCGGTAACTCTGGAGTGCCTCCGGCCGCATGGGCCAGTACTCATCCAAGTTGAATGTGATGACGTTTCGAAATGACAGGCCCTCGTTGCGGTGCAGTCGCACGAGCTCTTCATAGACGCCCACAGGCGTCGAGCCGGTCGCCAGGCCGAGCACGGCGAAGCGGCCTTGATCGGATTTTTCGCGAATCAGCTCCGCCATTTCGTGAGCGACGGCGATGCTGGCGCTCGCGGCGGAGTCGTGAACGATTGCGTGACAGGCGTGGGACTCATCGGTTCGGCGTCGACGTCTTCCGAGGGGAAATCGATGCAATTCGGGCATGAAAGCAATCCTCGCATTCCATTGCAGGGACCCAGGCAGGAAGCCTAACCCGGTGTACATGAGCGCAGCAAGCGGAAAGTGGAGCCCCGTTGGAGTCAAATCGCCGCGGCAAATAAAAAAGGGGCAAAGCCGAAGCTCTGCCCCTTCCAGATTACTTGAGATTGCGGGTCGATTATTCAGACCGCGAAATGAACCGGCCGCGTTTACTACAGGATGTCGAGTAGTTCGACCTCGAAGATCAAAGTTGAATTCGGTGGAATGCCCGGACGTCCGGATGCGCCGTAGGCCAGATCGGCGGGAATAATCAACAAAGACTTGCCGCCGACCTTCATCAGACCAAGTCCTTCGGTCCAGCCGCGGATGACCTGGTTGAGGCCGAACTCCGATGGCTGCCCGCGATCCACGGACGAGTCAAACTTGCTTCCGTTCGTGAGCCAGCCGGTGTAATGAACGCGGACGCGCTCGGTCGGTTTCGGCGAAGCACCCGTTCCTTCGACCACATGGATGATCTGAAGACCGGACGAGGTCTTCATCGCCTTGTCCATGTCGCCGCCCTTGCTCTTGATGAGGTCCAGCATTTTCTGTTGCTCTGCTTTCTCCGCAGCTCGGGCCGCGGCAATGAGTTCCTTGATCGAATCCGGATTCACCCGCTCGACCTTCTTGATGACCACGGGCGTCTCCGGCGCTGCCGGGGTACTGGGGTCGGCCCGATCATCCTTCTTCACCGGCGTGGATTCGATTTTGTCGACCACGTCCATGCCGCCGATGACCTTTCCGAAAACGCAGTAGCCCCAGCCGTTTCCACTCGGAGACGAGTGGTTGAGGTTGATCCGGCGCGGCTGCGAAGAACCGTCATTGTCTACGGTGTTGATGAAGAACTGGCTGGTTGCCGAATGCGGGTCGCCCGTGCGAGCCATCGCAATCGTGTACTTGAGGTTCGACAAGCCGTTGGTGGCTTCATTCTTGATCGGGCTTCGCGTGGGCTTACTCTTGTACTCGGTGTCCATTCCGCCGCCCTGGATCATGAAGCCCTTGATGACGCGGTGGAACATCGTCCCTTCGTAGAACTTGCCGTCAACATACTCGAGGAAATTCGCGACGGTCATCGGCGCCTTGAGGTTGTTCAATTCAATGACGATATCACCCAGGCTGGTTGTCATCCTGACATAGACCATGTCTGGGATTTTCGGCTTGTCACCGGATGCCGGCGTCTTGTCATCCGCGGTCGCGAATGACAGGTTCGAAACGAGCAGGGCGAGAGCTAGGCAACCCAGCAGGAAATACAGCTTCATCGAAATCACCTCGGACGAAAAAGACCTGACAGGCGCCCGACCACGGGCGCGCGTGGAAAGCTGAACGGACGATAAGCCGTGGATTTTCCCGTGTCAAACCGGCTGCGGTCGGCCGGCTATTCCCGGAGGACGACTCTCCGGCCGGTTCACGCGATTCGGGTCAATTGATGAGCGGATGTAAAAAGACTGTAACCACTGATTGCGGCCGCTCAGCGAACGGGCAGCACGCGCCGCAGGTCGGCCGTGAACTCGTGTGCGGCGTACTGCACACAGGCTTCCCAGTCGTCTCCGAACCGCTCTTTCAGCGCGGGCCGTTCATGCGCGAAGATCACCGATCGGCCCGCCGCGATTAACGCACCCAGACCGAAAGTATCGACATACGGCGCGAAATCCTCCGCGCGGCCGCCTTGCGCGCCATAGCCGGGCACGAGAAAGATGGAATGCGGCATCGACTTGCGCAGGGCTGCGGCATCGGCCGGGTCGCGCGTCGCGACGACGGCTCCGATCGCGCCATAGCCCGCGCTGCCGATGGTTCCGGACTCGTGCGACCACTTTGTCACCAGGTCCGCCACGACCGCATGGACAGGCGGACCGTCGCGCGTCGGGACATCCTGCACGCTGGCGGCCGATTCATTCGATGTCCGAACCAGAACGAAGACACCTTTGTTTTCTCGCCGGGCAACATCGACGAAGGGTTTGACGCCGTCCCAGCCGAAGTAGCCGCTGATCGTGACGGCGTCCGGTGCAGCGCGGTCGGCACTTTCAGGAGCGAATGCCGCCAGGTGGGCACTGGCGTACATTGCTGCCGTGTGGCCGACGTCGCCGCGCTTCACATCGCCGATCACAAGCAGCCCAAGCCGATGCGCCTCGGCAATGAGCGAGTAGTATGCATCAACGCCGGCACTCCGAAAACACTCGAAATACGCGATATTCAGCTTCACCACGGGAACAATCGGCGCGACGATCTGAAGAACCCGGCGGCAGTATTCAATCACCTCGCCAAGGGCCGCACGCTCGTCGAAACAATGGGCAGGCGCATGCGCGGCCGCGAATCGGCGGGGCAGGGACGCGCATACCGGATCAAGGTTGATGACCCCCGGACAATTCCTTGAACGAATGGCTTCGACGATGCGATCGGCAAAGAGAGATGCAGTCGGCATTTGAAAGTGCGATCTCCGTATCACGGATTGCGGCCCTTCCGAGGGCCGTGTTCAGCGCCCATCGACGGGCGAGGGAATCGCTGAATTGGGAACATTCGGGGCCGACGGCGATTCGTTGCCCCATTTGTCCAGAAGCGGCAGAACCGCCTCGTCGTGAATCTTCCGTAACAGGCCGAACCGATTGATGATCTGGTACGGACGCTGCCTCGCCTCGGCCTCCTCGAATTCCTCTTGGGTGATTCGGAACTCGAGTGATGGATCGTTGTTCGATGCGAATTCGCGCTGCGTGTACTGAACCTCGCCGGTGCGTTCGTTCACGCGCCGGGCATAGACGATCACCAGCATTCGTCCGTCGTGATCGCGAAGCGTCTCGCGGATCTCCACGCCTTTCGGCGACTCAAATCGCTGTGAGTCAGTGACGACGCAGTGATCAAAATCGAATCCCGGGGTGGCCGGTTCGGAGTGAATCGGCACAGCTATGGGTGGTACGCCGAGTGCATTCCGAATGCTCTCAGAGATTCGTTCAATCTCCGCGGGAGTGCTGAGCTGTTCAAGCTGCGAAGCGCGGCGTTCCAGCTCGCTCAGCGCGCTCGGACCGGCCGGCTTCCGCGCGGCCGTGAGTATGGATTGCGCCGCCTGGCGTATGTAATCAAATCCCGGCTCGATTGCGGTATCGCGGTCAGGAGAAACCAATGGCTCTGGAATGGTCGATGCTGCGATTTGCGACGAATCGTCCGTGACGAATTCGCTCTGAACAAGCGGCTCGGTGCGAGCCGAGAGTTGCATCAATGGCGATGCGACGCCGATTCGCCACAGCATCCACGCCGCGACGGTGCCATGAAGAAGTGATGCCAGCACGAAGGAACGACCCCAAGCGCGGGGCGCCGTTTTCATGTTGGTCATCGCGAGTTCATGCGACACAGAGCCGACTCCTGCCTGAGATGCCGCGACGGTACACTGGCCGCTGCCTTGGCCGGTGATAATGGGATGGCGCCCCCCCCCCACAAGCCGATTGGCACGCTGGCGACGATTCACGAGATCCCATTCGTATTGTAGCTGATTCTGCCTCGGATTCGATACGTTTAATTCGGCGAACGTCGAGCTCGGAGCGGCGGTGAGTCTGGTAATCCGATTCGGATTGCTCCGAAATCGGGTGTGTTCAGCCATGAATGGGTTATCGCTGGAACCTACGTTCAGTTCGGTGTGTTCTTATCGCCGGAACCGACAGCTTCTTTCACATCTTCCGCGGCTTGGGTAGCGGTCGACTTGATTGATTCGGCCGCACGGGTCGTCAGTTCCTTTACTTTTTCAGCCGCCTGGGTGGTTGCACCGGCGATTCGTTCGGCGGCCTGTGTTGTCGCCGATTTCGCCTCTTCAACGTAGGGCTTTGCCTTTTCCTTTATTTCCGCGGCGACCTGTTTGCCTTCTTCAAGGTACTCCCGGGCTTTTTCAACACCCTGGTCGATCAGCGGTTTGGCGGTGTGCTTGGCCGCTTCCACGGCCTGTGACGCGGCGATTCGAGCCTCCTCCGCTTTTTTAGCCGCTTCTCGCTTTGCATTCTCGACGGCAGCCGGATCACAGGCGGGGCTGGCGACGAGAACGGCCAGCGTGACAAGCGGAATGTACCGACGGAAATGGATGAAAAAGTCGAGACGCATCTTTGGCCCTCCGGACGCGGCATGCCGTCATGTGAGTACCCTGCTGCCCTGCGACGCAAAGCTTTCAGAGGATATATGATTGTAGCATGCAAATATTTTTCGACGCTCGCCCGGTGTTCGAGTCGGCGGTCCGGTTCGCCGCGGATCGACCGGTCAGCCCCATGCCTTTCCTCAGTTTTCTACTTGCCCCGCGGATCCACATCGATCACGAAATCATCATCCGAGAGCGGGACATTGGGTTCGAGCAGGCCGTAGATATACATGGCGTCAAGGGTTTTGTTGGTTCGAACACGATCCTCCTCGGTCAGCCACAAATAGACCGCCACCGGTAGTCTCGTATCGATATTGATGTACAGATCGAGCAGCTTGCAGGGAAATTCGTCCGGCTTGGGAAACAGCAGCTCAATATGATGGCACTTCTCATTGCCCGGCCCGACGACCGCCAGTCCGGTGTATCGAATCTTTGCCCCGCCGAACTGTTTGGCCTTTTCGATGCGGTCGAAAAGGCGTTCCAGCATCAGCCGAGGTCCGAAGTCAGTGATGGGCTTTTTGGATTTGCCGAACGTCACCGCAAAATCAGCGGGGTAGGCGACCACGTTTGGCCTGGTTCCGAACAGGCCGACGCGCGGCAGCAGGGACACTTTGTTGCCGTTTTGGCCTTCGACATATACCGCTTGCAGATACTCCGGTTTTTCGTCGGTCCAGGTGAAGCGAACGCTGAATGGCTCTTCGCGGAATTCGCAGCGCATCTTTTCGGCCGGACGCAATTCGGGAACCAGTCCGAGCCTTTCCTGCCGTTCGAACTGAATCCGAGCCGACTTTACCCTTCTTGCTTCGGTCAGGCATTTGTTCATGTAGATCACCGGATCCGCGGTGATCGCCTTGATTTCTTCTTCGGACCCCTTTGGCGGTTCTTCCATTTCCTTGACGCCGCCGGCCATAGGCGCGCCGCAACCGGCGGCGCAGAGGGTCGCGGCCAGCAGGGTCGCAATCGGGATATTTGTGCGTCGGTTTCGGATATGCAATTTGTGACTCCGTCGATTCAGCCTGCACACCGGCGATGTCCGCGCGCCGCGCTGCTGGGATGCCGGTTGTCAGTAGTAGATGGTCCGCGTTCGATGATGGCGAGCTGTCACTGATTCATGGTGCGACAGTTCCCATAGATACCAATCGATTTCCCACGCCGTTGTGCGACCGCCACCGCGATTCACCGCCGTGACCATGCGGTCCACCGCTTGAATGGTAGCGGCCCGGATTTCAATTTCCTGCTCGCAGTTTTCATCCAGTTCGCTCTCGTTCTGATCGATGATCCGCGCCAGGTCATCATTCAGTCGTAGAATGCCCAGATGCCGCAACGCCTGGGGCACGCGGTAATCCGCGAACGCCGTCAGTTCTTCAAGGCCGTCCAGCGGGCCGTGCCCTTTGCGCTCCCATGTCGATGACAGGTCCAGCGCGCAGATCTGGGCCCGCTTCATGAAGTAGACGGGCTTGCCTCGATAATTCGCCACGTCGCGGAAGGAATCGAAGTTGGTCATCAGCAGCACGGCCAGCGGCCAGGCCCGCTCTCCGACGGATGCGACGGCCGCTGAGAACTGCCCGTCGAAACGGTCGAGCAACACGCGCCCGGTATCGCGAATGATTCGCTCCCGCTGCGGCAGCAGGAGCAGTTGGCCGCTCCCGCTGAGTACCTGTCGTATTTCCTCGGTCGGGACAACTTGCCAGTATCGGGGATCAAACCAGCGGGGGTCGCTCCGGGCCGCCAGCATGAGCGACACAAACATGGCATTGTATCGCTCGTAGGTTGTACCTCGCCAGATGATCCGGATGGGGTCTGGCGACCAGAAGCAGAAGTTCAGAGCGTCCACGAGCAGGATGAAGTTTGCGATTTGCTCGCGCGTACCTGGAACGTGATCGAGTAGGCCGTGGCCCGACGGAACCAGCGCGCCGGGCCGCAGCTTTTCGGCCCAGGTCCTGATGGCGGAGTCGTCGATGGAGACGTGCTGTGCGGACTCCATGACGGCTCGTGTGGAATGAAGCACCAACATGCTCAGAATGCTAATCACGTTTGCGGCCGCGGGAAAGCGATCGTGTCCGGCGACATGCGGCGTCCCGAATCGGATCGTCGCGTCCGAATTGCATCGGCGGTTTTGACAATTGAATCGCGACGGGTTCTGCTATCAGACATGCCCCGAGCCGTCGCGACTGAAACAATCGACACAGCGGAGAACGTTTTTCGCGAGTATTGCCGCGACCGTGGACTGAAGTACACGAGCGAGCGTGGCGACATCCTCCGCGCCGCGATGCGCATGGAGGAACATTTTGAGGCCGAGCAACTGCTGCTCATCATGCGCCAGTCCGCGCGGCGTGTCGGCAAGGCGACCGTTTACCGAACTCTTAAACTCCTCGTTGAATGCGGCATTGTTCGCGAGGTGCACTTCTCCAACAAGCAGGTCCACTACGAGCACACCTACGGCCAGGACCCTCACGATCACATGGTGTGTCGCCGCTGCGGTCGCATCATCGAGTTCAGCGCCTCCGAGGTATCGAAGTTGCGCACGATCCTCGCGTCGCAGCATCGATTCCATGCCCTTTCGCATCGTTTTCAGATTCTGGGATTGTGCGAGAGTTGCGTGAAGGCCTGTCCCATCACGTTTAGTGCCAAGAGTCTGTCTCGGAAGTCAGGCTTCAACACAGCGCGAGATAGGTGAAAAAGGCGAGGATCAGGATTTTCGCCCTCGGCTTCAAAAAAGCAATCACACTGTCCGCCGTCTTCTCGATCATGACATTCGGAAAAAGGGCAAACGCGGTGACAAGGCGCATCATCGCCGCGTCCGGTTTTCCGAGACTTGTCATAATTCCAGTGGGATGAATTACTTATGGATTGCTCGCGCAGCCTGGCGGTTGCAGTTTTCGTCGGGCCGTCTGGTCCGTTGTGTTGTCGAAAAGCAACAAGCGGCCGCGCGTCCGTAAACGGGGATCTCGGCGCGATTATCGCCATGCCGGGGACGGGATCATCGTGCGCCGCGCCGATCGCCGGGCAAACCTCGTTCCGAGCGTGGATCGTCTTTGACCGTCAGCGGCCGGACGCCTTATGCTCCGGACATGGCGTCCCCGCGCGTACTCATACTTCGTGCCCCCGGAATCAACTGCGACGAGGAGACCGCGTACGCATGGAAATCAGTCGGGGCGAACCCAGATCGGGTTCACATCAACCACCTTTGCGAGAATCCCGCGCTCCTTGGCGGGTTTCAGGTTCTGACCATTCCCGGTGGATTCTCCTACGGCGACGACATCGCCAGTGGGCGAATCCTTGCGAATCAGATCACGAACCACCTGCCCGACGAATTGGCGGCCTTTATCGATCGGGGTGGCCTCGTCGTCGGTATCTGCAACGGGTTTCAGGTGCTCGTGCGGATGGGAATCGTCCCCGGCGCGGATATTGGCGTTCGGGTGACGCTGGCGCTGAATGAGTCGGGGCGATACGAGGATCGGTGGGTCTCCCTGCGTGCCCAGACCGACCGGTGCGCGTTTCTCGAAAAGGGGCAGATCTATCGGTTGCCCGTGGCGCATGGTGAGGGTCGGGTTGTCGTCGCGGGTGGAAGCGAAGGTGCGAAAGCTTTGGCTTCGAACGACCGCATCGCACTTCGTTACGCCGCCGATGACGCCCTGCCCGCCGGGTCGGCCTCAAACCGGCAGCCTTCTCAAGCGGGCGAGTGTGAAGGATTGACGTTTCCGTCGAACCCGAACGGCAGCACTGATAACATCGCCGGCCTCATTGACAGCACTGGCCGTGTGTTTGGCCTCATGCCGCACCCGGAGCGGTGTATCTTTGCGACCCACGTGCCAGCCGGAATCGGCGGTCGCAATACTGATATGGGCGATCAATCCGAGCCGGACGGCTTGCGAATGTTCCGGACGGCCGTCAAGCGCCTCAGCTCCTAGTCACCATTTCCAGAATCTCTGTTGGGGCGATAGATCGCATCAAGCGCCTCGCGTGCGAGTGTCGATATGGGCACATCTATCGGAAGCCGTTGCGTCCGATAGTATCGCCAATAGAATTCCAAGAGCTGGGGACAGCCGCATTGCAAGGATGCATGCCATGCACAACAAATCACGGATGAAAACGCTCACAAGCCTGTCGTCTGCCGCTTTTCTTGGAATGGCGATCGCTGGATGCGGATCGTCTGCCAAGTCTGTCCCGGTTGCGACCCGCGGCTCCCACAGTGATCAGGCCGCTTTCAATCCGCAACGAACCTATCCCGATTGGGCATACGACCAGCCCGAATACACTCGGCCGATCGAAGAACCCGCGCCGGAACCGATGGCGCGTCCGGGCGATCCGGCGCACTATTTTGTTAATCAGAAGCTCGTCATGGTGCGACAACCGGGAGGGTATGAATCCGAGGAGACGCCGCGTATCGCCCTCTGGTGGACCAACGACAACGGGCGGAACTGGCAGCGGGAAGGGTATTTCGGCCGCGGCCAATCGTACTTCGCGTTCGAAGCGAGTTGCGACGGCGACTACGGCGTTCGATTCGTTGGACCGGGCCAGGACCCCGCCGAACATACGCCCGCATACCCGGTGCGTGTCTATCACGTGGACACTTCCGCACCCGCACTGGAGGTCTGGCTCGAGCCTCAGCAGACGTGGTATCAGGTCGGCGAACCTGTGACGATCACGTGGCGTGCGGTCGATCCGCATCTCGTCGAATCTCCTGTGCGAATCGGCCTGTTACTCGATTTCTCATCGGACGAGAGTCGCATGATCGAGTTACAGCGGGACCTCCCGGACGTCGGCTCATTCACGTTTGAACTGCCGGGATACGCATTTGATCACGAAATTTGGTTCCGTGTTGAGGCGGTTGACCGTGCCGGGAATGTCGGACTGGCCTGCACCTACGCCCTTCAGGTTGTGGATCATACGCTGGCGGACGCCGGAGTGGATTCGGACTGGCTCAGTTACATCGGTACCGAAGATTCCGCGTCGAATTCGTCGGAGCAGTTGGATGCGAGTGAGTCGGAGTTTGGCGCCGAATGGGGCGCCGCCGATCCCTGCGACGGTCAGGACGAATCGGATGTCGTCACGATGACGCCGGAGGAAGTTTCCCTTTTGTGGGAGCAGGCGGCCGACGATTACCAGGCGTTGCTGGCTGATTGGGCTCGACGATTCACCGAAGTCTCGCGCCGTGCCGAAAGAAGTGCGGTTTACGACGGTCCGCCTCGATTTGGTCGCGAAGAGTCGGCTGTCCTGCCGGCGAATTCGGCGATCGTCATTGATCCTTGCGATGATGAATCGCGAGAAGTCACCGACGCAGAGCGCGCCGCCTCAACCGCCTTCGCGCTCGTCGTCGATTGCGAGGAGCAGCCGAACAGCGATTTCGTTGACGGATCCGTCGCAAGCGTCCTGAGCGGCGGAGAAATCAAGGGCGAATCGGCGTCGGCCGGATTGCCATTCGCGACTGCCGCATCGAGAGGTCTTGTCGATTCAACGGGGGACGCGACACCCGACGGCGCGCCGGAAGCAACAGCCGGAGCCATGCAGCCGATCTCGCCAGCTGATGACATGACGCTTGTTGAGCCGTTCACATACGATCGCGTCGCAGGTCAAGTTATGGAGACGCCGCTCGATTCGTTCACGGCATACGATCCGACGGCCGGCAACGGTCTCTTTGCTCCGCTGCCTGCGACGACTGAGCAATCGTCGATGCGAACGGCGCACGCCCATCCCTGGCGTGCCCTCGGGGCGCGGCGGGTTGCACCGCTGGTCAGTGACAACATCTGGGCACTGCCGTCGCGCCGCGGCAGCTTCGGTTGGCAGCCTGAGTTCGAGGGCCGGTTTCTCGCGGACAACCCGACTCTGCGCAACGTGGCCGAGCCGCCTTCGGTATCATCGGCTTTCGCCGGCACGCCCTCGGGTGATGCGGACTGATCTCGTCGCGAGATCATGGTCTGACCACGATCTTTCCGAAGAATGTGCCGTCCTCCATTTGCTTCTGTGCAGCTGCCAGTTCTTCGAGCGGCCACACACGGTCAATAAGCGGCCTGACGATTCCGCGGTGCGCAAGCGCCCATGCTGCGTCGATAATTCGGTCGTCGCTGTAGAACTCTACGATGCCTCGGATCGTCACCTCCTGGAACATGAGCTTGGCTGCGGTGATCGATCCCGTCGGTCCGCCGACCATTCCCAGCACGATCCATCGACCATACCGGGCGATGGCATCCTGGGTTCTGGCGGCCGAATCTCCCCAAACCGGATCAAAGACGACATCAACGCCCCGGCCGCATGTCACGTCGCGCACGGTATCCCGAAAGTCCGCGGATCGGTAATTCACGGTATGGTCCGCGCCGAGCATGACCTTGGCCTTGACGCATTTCTCATCATTGCCGGCTGTTGTGATAACCGTCGCGCCGCAGGCCTTGGCGACTTGGATCGCCGCAGCGCCCGCACCGCTGCTGGCCGCATGCACGAGCACTGTTTCGCCGGGCCTGAGCTTCGCGATCCAGTTCAGTCCGTAGAACGCCGTGAGGTACACGCAGCCAAACGCCGCCGCCTCTTCGAATGAATATCCTGTTGGTTTCGGCGCGATGCAGTGCGCCGGCGCGAGTACGAACTCTGCGAAACCGCCCGGTCGCGCCGTGCCGATGATGTCCAGCAATCCGCGCGAAGCCGGACCCGTGACTCGCGGCTTCACCACGACTTCGCGGCCGACAAGATCGGCCGACACGTCCGCCCCGACAGCCGCGACCTCGCCCGCAATGTCGAACCCACCGGTGTGAGGCAGGGAAAATCCGGGCATGGTCGCCACGCCGGAACGCAGAAAGATGTCCATGCGATTCAGAGCCGCGGCCCTGACGCGAACGAGCACGTCGCCCGCGCCGGGCGTCGGCGTCGGCACTTCTTCATACCGAAGCACCTCGATCGAGCCTGGTTGATGAAACCGCACCGCCTTCATCTCGTGTCACCCCTTCAGCAAGTCCGCGCTATTGGTTACTGCGCGCTGATCCACATCGTGTTCCATGAGGCAACACTCATATTCTGATTAGGTCGATGGTGCAAGAAGGGTGCGCTTCAAAAAAAGAAGCGGGCCGGCAAGCGCGCCGACCCGCTCCTGAATAATCGACTCTGACCGGCCCGGTTGATCGTCCGTCAAGGGCAGCAGGTGCCGGCGCAGCCGGGGCAGTTGCCGCAAGCGATGGCCAGGTCGTCGGCATCGACGTCGCCGTCGCAGTCCAAATCGCCTTGAGCGTAGGTCGCACCGCTGGTGACCACGCCGATGTTACCCTGCAACGTCGTGATATCGCCACAATCGACGACGCCGTTCAGGTCGAGGTCGCCCATCTTCGTGTCAAGGATTTTCTCGACGATCTCCACCACGTCGGCACAATCGACCAGCAGGTCGCCGTTCATGTCACAACTCAGGTCCTTGTCGAAGTGGTTGTCGAGGTTCGTTCCCCAGACGCCGGCATAGATGTTCGCGCGCACATACTCGATGTCCGCGTGATTAACCACGAAGTCATGGCCGTGCGGCTGGGCGCCTCGCCACGGGGTGTTGCCGGCCACATCGCCTCGGGCATCGCCCGCGTCATAAGTGCCGGTGATGAGGACCGTGGTCGTCGGGACTTTTGTCGTGTCCGTGAAGAAGAAGTTACCTGCGGCGGTCGCGGCCTCCCAGGCTTCATCCACTTCAATGAAACCGGCCTTGCGATTGACGCTGCCGTTGACCAATGCCAGGCCGTCCGCGAAGTAGCGGATGTCCATGTGGTTGAAGTTTCCATCGCCGTCAAAGTCGCCCAGAATCTCCGGGATGATGTAATTACCCGGATGGTTCGCCGCGTCGGCCGCCGAGAAGGCGCGCGGATTGGACAGCGCCGCGAGCATCGGTGCGATGTCGTCAATATCGCGATCGCCGTCCGCCTCGAAGTCGCCCTGAATCTTCATCCGCGGAAAGACGCGCTGACCGCTTGTGATCGTCGGGGCGCCGTTGCCGTCAAGGTATGCGGCCGTACTGCCGTCGCTATAAAGGCCTGGGTTGTTGTTGCGAACCGGAACCCGACCACCGTCTCCCGGGAAGACCGAGCCGAATGCGGGAACGGTCGTCACGTTGATCGCTCGAACGTCGTCCTGAATGGCCTGATCGAATCCGGTGGTCGGAAGGTAGTTCATCGGATCCGTCAGTTCCGGCGTGGCGTCCACGCCGACGTCGAGAATGAACTGCTTCACAAGGATTTCGGCGGGCGAATTGAACTCCGGCGCCGCGCCGGAATTGACGTAGTTCGAAATGCTGACCGTCAGGTTCATCATGTAGTCGCGCGCCGCCGGGTTGTTCATCGGAGGATTGGTGTTCCCATCAATGCCGCTTCGGTAATCGCCACGGGTCGCGAGTGTCTGTGAACCTCCGATCTGCCAACCGGTATTCACGTCCGAGTTGTCGAGAACACTGTCAACGTCGCATCGAACGTACTGCGTTCCGCCGGCCACGTCCTTTCGGACATTCAGGATTTCGTACAGGCCGCCGATCGCATCGGCCGCGGCTCGATCCGCACCGAAGATTCCGGTGTATCCGAGGCAGAGACGGCGCTGCTGGGCGGCATTCTCTGAGTGGCTGGAACTGCCGCACTGCGTCGCTCGTGTATTGGGCCCGAGGTTTGTGTTGCTTGACGACGTCGTCTGGTTGCCGATGTTGTCACCCGAGGCCCAGCTCGGATCGATGCCGATCGAGTTGCTCCAGGCGTTGCGTGTTCCGGAGCCGACATCGCGACAGTTTACGATCAGGTTCTCACCGTTCGGCATTCGGCCGGTAACGAAGGCATACTGAAGCTCGCTGAACGTCACGTTTTCAAGGCCCGTTCCCCGGTTCGCAATGGGTACGACAGGGGAGTACGCGATCGTCGTGTCGAACACAGTGTTCGAATCCGGGTTCGCCGTATCCACGTTCAGAGTCACGAGCTGACCGGACTTGTTCGATCGTGAGAGCGGCTTGAGCTTGTTGGAGAAGCCGGTGTCAGAGGAACCGTTTGGATTGTCGCCGTATCCTGCAAAGGTCGGCTTGCGGTTCCATGACCCCGAGCCGCCCGGCGCCAGCACGAACCACTTGGTCGGTACGTCCATATTGGCGATGTCGACGCTTGTCGGGCAGATGGGCGAGCCGCTCTCGTTCGTGTCCGCGGAGTTGGGTGGGTTGCTCACATTGATCGCTCGGCCGCAATTCAGACCGCCGTCGAGAACGCAGCTCACGAATCGCGGCAGATCCAGCAGGTCGATGATGAAGTCGTCGTTGAGGTCGGCCCGATTGATGTCACAGCCAACGCCGGACAGCATTGCATCGATGAAGCCTCGGAGGTCGGCCCCGTCGATGATGCCGTTGCAGTCCATGTCGGCCGAATTCAGTGGCGGAAAGCAGTTGGCCTCGCAGCCGGAGAGCGGTCCCTGCTTGATGCCGGGTCCGGCCCATCGTCGTGCGTTGAGTACTCCCAGTTCAGTCGGAATGCGCGACGGCAAAATGCCGGCCAGTTGATAATCCACGAATTCCGCGAGACCGTTTCCCGAGCCGACGGATCGATACTGCACAATCCAGTGACCGTGCCATTTCTGACCGCAGGTGAAACCGGGCGCCAGTTGGTCAATGCCGTCCGGCGAATTCATCGGATCGCAGTCGAGATTGGCAAATCCGACGAACGGCTGGCCATTGCACGGGATGATATCGCCATCGACGTTGATCACGTCATTGGTCGCCGCGGGAAATTCGAAGAAGTTGGCGAAAAGCGTCGCACCGCTGATATTGATCTGGCCGCCACCGGGATGGTAATACACCTCCGGCACATCCGCGCAGGTCGTTCCGTCACCAAAGTACACGCTGTTCGGCACCGACGTGCATGTCGCTTCGTCGGCCACGACCACGCAGGTTGGCGTACCCGTCAGGGTGCTGACTCGCAGGCACGCGCCGGAGCCGAAGGCGGTACGTGTCGCGCAGGTCGTCACTGTCGCCATGACGGC
Source organism: Phycisphaerae bacterium (assembly GCA_019636475.1). NCBI lineage: Bacteria > Pseudomonadati > Planctomycetota > Phycisphaerae > Phycisphaerae bacterium. The sequence goes on along the minus strand of JAHBXN010000016.1, from coordinate 34,369 downwards.
AACCAGGGTGCAGTTTTTTAGCATGTTGTATCTCACGATATGCAATCCTCCTGGGAAAAAAGTCGAAACAGGTCAATCGACGATTCGGTGTCAGTTTTTCCTTCGACGATGTTGTGTGTGGTCCGTTCGTCCGGGTCGCTGCGAAGGATTGGTTGCTTCTTTCCCCTCCTTCGCTCTGAGCCTCCTTTCCATTGAAAAATGATCCTCCCAATCGCGGCGCGCGCACCGCTTCCGTCCTCTGGGCTCTGCCCGAATGATCGAGGTGCTACAACGAATATCGCACCAGCGAAGCGCTGCGGCTGGTTCAGTTTTGACTTGGCCACGGCGGACCGACCCGGTTGTAACCGTCGAGTCCGTAGTAGCGGAGTCCCCATTCACGCGTTTGCATCGTTGTAAGGACCGACTTCTTGTCTACGTGCATGTCGGCGTACAGGAAGTTTGCCGTCCCACCGGTATAGACATCGCCGCCGGGATGATGACGCCCGACGGAGTTGATTTCTGACAAGCCCGGATTGTCGATTAGCGCGGTTGCATTCTCGACCTGCTTCGCCGGAAGCAGGCCGAAGTAAGGCTCGTCGCCGTAGGTGAAGCCCGGCGTATCAATGCCAGCGGCATACTCATTCGATCCGCTGCTGATGTGGAAGAACGGATTGACGGGGCGATGCGACTTCACCACGACACCTCCGCCGGCATCGACACCGGTCGATTTCCAGTTCTTATTGAACTCCGTCAGGAGAATCGTCCTACCGCCGTCATGAATCCTGGACTCGTTTACGAGCATATTCACGCGCTGGCCGCCGGACAGCGTCTGCGTAAACTTGTTTCGCGGCATGATCGCGGCGTTGGCGGTGTATGCCATTCGGATCGCCTGTCGATCCTCCAGTTGATTCGGACTGGTCTGACCGTTCTGATCGGCCTGCCCGTCCTCCCACCCCGCGCGCCCGGGATTGGTTCGGGGGTGGCCTCCGTTCGGGATCGTCGGGCACTGGAACGCGGTCTCCGGCGCCTGACCGCCGGAATATAGAAACCAGGACCAGTGGATGTAACCGTACGGATTGCTCGGCAACTGAGTGTCCATTCCCCAGTTACCGTCGGCATCCGGATACACATAGCTGGGCGGAAAGACGCCGTTGTTTTCGCTTAGATAGGTCGAAACGGCCTGACCCACAGAATGCAGATTGGCGGCGCACTTCGTGGCCTGGCCGCTCTTGCGAGCGTTGGACAGCGCCGGCAGCAGCACCACGAGCAGCAGCGTGATGATCGAGATGACAACCAGCAGCTCAATGAGTGTAAACGCGGTGGCACTTGTACGAGCGGCGAAACGGTCGGGCGAAACTCTCTTCATCGACAATCTCCAGTCAGCGGCGATTCAGGCTCGATCCTTTATTTGGTGCGTCGCGTCTCAGCGCGAATACATCGCACCGCCTTGGACCTTCTTGATGAGAGCGGCGGGACGCATGACGCTCGCTCGGCGACGCACTCAGTGAGTGTCCAGGTTCATCTTGAGCACGATAGGAGCGACACCTCGCGAACCGCGGGAACGGCGTCGAGGTTATTCGTCGAAGGTTCAGAGTCCGGGCAGGGTCGCGTGAAGATATGATAAAATTGGAAACGGACGCGATGTTAGAATCGCGCTTGGATAGGATGAGGGTTCACGGCGCCCCGTCTCCTCAGGCGAACTTTTGTCTTGACAATGGGGTGATTGCCCTGAGCAGCGTGCGATGATTGGGCATTCGCGGCGCTTGAGACGGCGATTCGCGGAACGAGGGAGATTTCGGATTTGCGTGGAGAGTGACTCCGATGCAAAGGGCGATCCTCAATCCGGAAACCGGAAGTCCAGGATCTGCATCTCGACCGAGCGCTTGCCCATCCACTCGTTCACCTTCGGCTGAAATGCGACGCGACAGCGCCGGTGGTTTCGAAGGTCATCCGCGTGTCTACCCATTCCAAAGCCGATGCCGCGACAGGTTTGATGCCCATCCGTCAGTTGCACTTGTAAGTGCGTGCCGCTCGCGCCGACCGTTTTGGGTTCGGCGGCGAGGTGCAGCCAGTCCGTCGCAAGGCGCGGCGCCGCGTTGCCCGCGCCGAACGGCTCCATTCGATTGAAGTCCGCAAGCAACTGCTCTGTCAGATCAGCCAGGCTGACCACGTCGTCAATCATCAGTCTGGCCCGCAGATCGCCGGGGGTCAGCAACTGCCCCGCGCGATTCTGAAACGCGGCGCGAAATTCTTCAACCTTGCTGGACTCGATTCGCAAACCGGCGGCCATTGCGTGTCCGCCATACGAAATGAGATGCTCGCGACAATGTGCGAATGCCTCGTGCAGCGCGAAGTTCCGGATGCTTCGACCCGAACCCTGGCCGACCCCGTTTTCCAGTGCGATCATCACCGTGGGGCGGCCGAACTCCTCCATGACCTTGCTCGCGACGATGCCGATCACGCCGGCATGCCATTCGCCGGACGCCAGCACGATGCCCCGCACGCCGTCCGCATTCTGACCTTCCGCAATCACCATGTCGCGCGCTTCCCGGGCGATGCGCGATTGCACGCGCTGGCGATCGGCGTTGTGCTGATTGAGGTTTTTCGCAATCCGGACAGCCTCCGCCTCATCCGCCCGAGTGAGCATCTCTACGGCGAGCAGTGCATGTCCCATGCGACCGATGGCATTGAGCCGAGGCGCAAGCTTGAAGCCGATTTCGTAGCCGCCGAGAGTCTGCCCCGTCAGATTGGCCGATTGAATCAGCGCTTTGATTCCCGCCAGCCGGCTCGAAGGCAGGCCGCGCAGCCCGTTCTGGGCGATGACCCGATTCTCGCCGAGCAACGGCACCACGTCGGCTATTGTACCGAGTGCTGCCAGTCCCATGGCATCGATCAAAAAATCACGATACGCCGGCGATACTTTTTGGGAGTTCGACAGTTTCTGCGCGATGGCCCACGCCAGCTTCAGGGCGACCCCCGCCCCCGAGAGGTTCGGATTCGGATAGGAACTCGCGCCGTTCCTTGCCAGCGCCGGATGAACGATTATCGCATCGGGAAGTTGCACGACGCCATTCTCGTCCGTGTGCGCATTGTGATGATCGGTGATGATGAACTCGACGCCGAGCTCACGCGCCCGGGCCGCCGGTTCGATGGCTGTCACGCCACAGTCCACCGTGACGATCATTCCCGCGCCATCATCGGCGATGGACTCGATCGCCTCCGCATTTACGCCGTACCCTTCTTCCAGCCGGCGCGGAACATAGAACTCGACGTTCGCGCCCGCCAGCTTCAGGCAATGCCACAGTATTGCAACCCCCGTGATGCCATCCACGTCGTAATCGCCATAGATGACAATCTTGCGGCCGGCCTCGATGGCCGATGTAATCCGGTCAGCCGCCTCGATCGCGCCGGGCAGTGTTTCCGGTGCGGCCATATCACCCATTTTGGGGGACAGGAACTGACGGGCTGCTGCTTCGTCGCAGATGCCGCGGTTGTAAAGAACCTGCGCGACGATGGGCGAAACCCGCAGCGCCATCGCCAGTCGGTCCCGCGCTTCCCACGGCGGTGCAATGACCCAATCCTTGGGCATGTGGCTTCCTTAATGAAAAGGCTGAAGGTCGATCTCCAAATCTCCGCTGCGTCGGCGGTGAGATCATGGCCGGTGCGAACGGCACCGCGCATGTTAAGATCAGCGTGCATCCCGCTCAACTTGGGAAACATTGGGGTTGTTGCATGACACGCATCAAGGTCTGTGGAATCACCACGCCGCGCGACGCTCGCTTGGCGGCCGAAGCCGGCGCCGATGCGATCGGCCTCGTTTTTGCCCGGTCGCCGCGCCGCGTCTCCCTCGAACAGGCTGCTGCAATCGTTGAAGATCTGCCGCCGCACGTTCTGGCGGTCGGTGTATTCGTCAACGAACCGGCCGCTTCGGTCATTCGGATCGCCGAGGCGCTTGGTCTGGGTGAGGTTCAATTGCACGGCGACGAGCCGCCTCAGTCTGTGGGGGAACTCCGCCGTTGGCGCGTGGTCAAGTCCCTGCGTGTTCGGGATGCCGCATCACTCGATCCGGTGATGCGGTATGCCGATGCCGGCGCCGTTGCGGTTCTGCTGGACGCGTTCTCCGATCGCGCCGCCGGAGGCACCGGTTTGCTGTTCGATTGGGAGCTTCTGGCCCGCGCTCGCGAGTCGGGCGCCGTGGGGCACAATGTGCCATTGATCGTTGCGGGTGGGTTGACGCCGACGAATGTGGCCGAGTGCATCGGAATTCTGCGCCCCTGGGGAGTCGATGTCAGCAGCGGCGTCGAGGATGCTCCGGGCGTGAAATCGGCGGACAAGATTGCACGGTTCGTTGCCGCCGTCCGCGGGGTTGACTCCGGCGGATCTCCGTAGGGCGTGCGTCCACCGACGGCATTCAGTACGAGCCAGGATGGGGCGAACTGGATCAACGGTCCACGATGTGGACTGTTATCCGTTCTCCAAGCTCGATATCTTCACATGCCGCCCGCACGATCGGCAACTGGCCCGGGCTGCCGAGAAACTCGGGCTCAATTGAATCGTCTTGCCGCAGACGCACCGAAATGATTCCCAGCCGGTGGTTGTTCGCTGATAGGTCGACTCCGTCATCTTCGTGGCGGTTTCGCCCGCCGATGCACTCCGCGCGCGGGGAACAGCATTTTCGCGGCCGCACCGCGGACACGACACCGCATCGCGGTGCATGCCCGGCGGCAGCCTCAGCCGAACGCCGCACGCGCAGGGAATGATGGCGTAGTCCGCTGCCCGATCGAGCGCATCGTGCGCCTCGCGCGACCGCTCCATCGCTTCATCTTGCTGCGACGTTTCGACCGATGCGCTGCGCACAGGCACGCTCGCCTCATTGCGGAGGAATTCCTCGTTCAGCAGAGCCTTGCTCGAAGCCATGGCGTTGCGGAAGGCGTTTTCATAGTCCACATAGCCCGCGCCCGACATCGACCGGAGAATCGCAATTCGCTTTTTCAACGGCGGGTGCGTCGCAAAAACGCTGCTTGCCGACATCGGCTGCTTCGGGTTAGCGATGTAAAGCGGCACAAGGCTCTTGCTCACGTCGACCGCCGTGGGGCCGGCCCGTCCGATTTTCTCCAGGGCCGATGCGAGCCCCGGCGGATAGCGGGTGAAGCGGGCCGCGCAGGCATCGGCAAGGTACTCTCGTTTTCGCGAGCAGGCGAAATACAGAATGTGGGCCGCGACCGGAGCAAGTACGGCGAAAATCACCGCGACGATCAGCAGGAGAGCCTGTCCGCCGGAGTTCTTGCCGGAACTGGACGAACGGCGCGGAGTCGAGTACCACACCGATCGCAGGAAGGTCTCCGACACAATCACAATACTCCCGACCATGATCGATGCGAGCGTCATGAACCGAATGTCATAATTGTGAATGTGTGCGATCTCGTGCGCGACCACGCCCTGGAGTTCATCGCGATTCATGCGTTTCACAAGGCCGGCCGTGACGGCGACTGCGGCGTGATCCGGCGACAAACCCACTGCGAATGCATTCATGCCGTCATCGTCAATCAGGAACACACGCGGCGGCTTCGGAAGGCCGGCGGCGATCGTCATTTCCTCAACCACATTCCAGACCCGCGGCGCAGCCTCCCGGCTGATTTCGTGTCCGCCCGCCGCCCAGAGTATGGCCCGGTCGCCCCCGAAAAACGCGACCCCGGCGAGCGTGATCCACACGACCATCGCAACGCCGGTGCCGATCAGGCCGCCTGCGTTAAGGAGCACTCGGGGGTTGCGAGTCCAGCCGAAGAAGCGAGGCCCGTCACCCGGATCCTCCGCCCGGCCGATCTGATCGAGCATGTGGCCGTAGTCGTGGAAACCGCCTCGGACGTGATCGACTGCGACAAACTGGACGTGGATGGCCGCACCAATCACATAGCCGAGCGTGAGTAGGATGACCCCCATCAACGCGAGGAGCATCCATGAACGGCGTTTATTTCTTTCGATCGCTTCCCACATTCACGCCACGAGCCTCACGAAAAGCTCACCTTGGGGGCTTCGCGCTGTGCGGAATCGGTCAACTCGAAGAACTCTTCCTTCTCGAAATTGAACATGCCGCCGATGATATTTGTCGGAAACGACTCAAGTCGCGTGTTGAATTTCATGACGCTGTCGTTGTAAAACTGCCGCGCGAAGCCGATCTTGTTCTCGGTCGACGTGAGCTCCTCCTGGAGCGACAGGAAATTCGTATTCGCCTTCAAGTTGGGATAGGCCTCGGACAGCATCATCAGACGCCCCAGGGCTTGGCTCAGCTCGCCTTCCGCGGCAGAAATCGCCGCGGTGCCGTGCGCATCGACCGCCCGCGATCGTGCCTGAATGACGCGGTCCAGCGTTTCCTTTTCATGACCGGCATATCCCTTCACCGTTTCGACCAGATTGGGGATCAGGTCGTGACGCCGTTTGAGTTGCACGTCAATTTGAGACCACGCGTTCCGGACCTGGTTGCGCCCGGCCACGAGGCCGTTGAAGGCCGCGATCACCCACAGGATCAATACAACACCGACTCCGACGAAGACCCAGCCCAAACCCGGCATGTCAGGCTCCTTTCGGTTTGAAAGACTCCAACTCGCTCTTGAAAAGTTCAGCAAAAAAACTCGCCACCGCGCCCGTAACGCCGGACGGAGCGAGAGAAACCAGCTTGAATATCTCGCCCTGATCGAACCATTCACCGTGCCCGCGTGGACAGACATCGATCGTCAGGTGGTCCGGCGATTGGCCGAGCTTGATGGCTCGCAATTGACGTGTGCAACGGGGACAGCGGCGCTTCGATTTCGCGCTGCTGATTCGCTGGTCATGTCCGAGCAGCCCGCTGATCTCATCGGGGTTCGCACCCGCCCGCTCGGCAATGGAGGCAACCTCCCCCGCATCAAGCCACGTGCCCAGGCAGGCCAGACAATGATCGATCTCGATCCCGTCGAGTTCGACCGCCAGCATGGGTTCGTTGCACACAGGGCACATCGGCCGCGTATCCTCCAAGGCGTTGAAACGTAACAACGTCAATCGGGATAATCAATTATGATTCACGCTGAGTATAAAAGATCGATCGTTCTATAATCGGCGGCTTCGATGCAACATGGCCATCAACTCCCGCATCTTGGAGCGGAAAACACCATCAGCGACGCCAGCGCGCCGAGCGACCATCAGCCCGTGCCGGGTCAGCATGAGTCGCCCGGCAAAGTCGGCGAAATCGCCGTCTTCAAGGGATATTCGACCCTCCTCATCGGCTCGCTCGAGGGCGAAACGGATCGCAGACTCCAGGCGTTTGATAAGTTCAGTGGCGATGGCGTGCGATTCCGGCTCGAGGTCGCCCAGTTCGATCAGGCTGTTCGTGAGAAGGCACCCGGCGGGCAGATCGGGGGCTGACCGAGCCGATCCCGTCCAGTTGGCGAACAGCTTGGCAAGCCCGTCAAACGCATCGATTCGAGGTCCTAACAGCGACAGCTCTTTCGCCAGTTCGGACTCGCTGTAGCGGGCGAGTGCTGCACGGAAAAGCCGGCGTTTGTCGCCGAATGTGTCGTACAGGCTTTGACGGCTGACTCCCATCGCTTTAACGAGGTCGTCCATCGACGCAGCGTGATAGCCGCGACGCCAGAAAAGGTGTGTCGCCCGTTCAATTGCGATCTGCGGATTAAACTCTTTCTTTCGCGGCATTCTGGGCGGATCTCCATCGCGGCTCTATTTAAGAATAATCATTCTAAAATAGCTTTCAAATCCTCACGAAAATTAATCTCCGGGCTCGAACCGAATGATCCCATGCTGAAGCGATGTAAGTCTATTTATTAAAGCTAGTTATATCTATCTCGTGTTTTTCGCGGTCCGCGGGGCAGATTCAAGCGTCCCATGGGTACCTCATTTCGAAACCGGCGTCTGACCGGAGAGACCTTAGCGAAATGGGAGACTCGACAATGAATCTGCGATTAATGAGTCATCAGGACCGAAAATCAGCTCGACGGGCAATGGAACTCGCCATCGCCGCCGCTGCATTTTTCACCACGGCCGCGGTGGTTCTGGCTCACCCGGGATTTTCCGAATCGCAGCGAGCCGCTCTGCGTGAGTTGGAGCAGCGCTCGACCGGCCAGGTGGAGGTTAGCGTTCGCGAACAAGCAGGGACACCGCGCCAGATTCGCGTATCCAACGGAGTTCTGATGAGTGCGGCCGCCGGCTCCGCACACGCTCGCGGCGATGTCACTGCCGCCACCGCCGCTGCCTTTCTTGAGGCTCACAAGGAGATACTGGGCCTGTCCGACCCCACATCCGAATTGATGCTTAAGACCCGGAAATCGAATGAAGACGGACGAACAAGCATGCGATACGCCCAGCGGTTCGACGGTCTTGCGGTTTGGCCGGCAGAGTTGATCGTCAATCTCGACACCGACGGCAATGTCGAGGCGCTGAGTGGTGCGTTCACCAGAACCCCTGATCAACTGAGTACAACGCCGACGCTCGGCTCGGAAAAAGCCGAGGCTTTGGCGCGCATCGCCGTCGCCGCGGATGACGCGGAACTCGAGTCCAGCGAACTGATCATCTACAACGGCGACGACGGTGCACGCCTGGCCTACAAGTTGGAACTGCACGCCTCGCTGTCACGGCACATGGTTGTTGTGATCGACGCGCACACCGGCGCAGCGATTTCCGCGTTCAACACTGTCTGCACGGCTCACGTCAACGGCTCAGGACTCGACCTTCGCGGGCAGACACAGCAGTTCGGCTGCTGGCAGGAAAACGGCGCCTATTACATGATCAACTCGTCAAAGCCGATGTTCGACGGCTCCGTAAGTCCGACTGACGTCAACAACGCTCGCGGCGCGATCATCATCCTCGATAGCCAGAACACCTGGTACGATCAGGGCGGCCGGCTCGTCCACGTCACCTCGAATACCCCAGACAGTTGGACGATCCCGGACGCGGTCAGTGCGGCGGCCGGCCTTTCGCAGACCTACGACTACTATCTCGCGGCTTTCAATCGCAATGCTCTTGATGGACGGGGCGGCTCAATGAGGGCGATCGTTCGCTATGGCCAGGGGTTTCAAAACGCCTTCTGGAATCCGCAGGCGAATGTGATGGTCTTCGGTGATGGCCTGCCGTTCGCCGGGGCACTCGACGTCATCGCACACGAACTGACGCACGGCGTGACGTCGAACGAATCCGACCTGGTCTATCAGCAGCAATCGGGCGCGCTCAACGAAGCCATGTCCGACATCTTTGGTGAAGTGGTAGAGGCCTATGTTCGCGGCCAGTGTGATTGGAAGAAGGGTGCGGATATGAATTCCGTCATGCAGGACTACGCCAATCCGAATAGCGTATCCCAGTTCAACGGAATCCCAAACCCGGCAAACATGAGCCAGTACATCAACACCAGCGAAGACAACGGCGGCGTTCATCTCAACAGCAGCATCATCAACCACTGCTTCTACCTGCTCGCACAAGGCATGCAGGATTCGATCGGCATCAACAACGCAGCGGCCATCTTCTATCGGGCCAACACGAATCATCTGACGCAGAATTCGCAGTTCGTCGATTGCCGACTCGCCTGCATCCTCGCCGCCGACGAGATCTTCGGCGCGGGATCGATGCAATCGCAGGCGACGGCTCGAGCGTTCGACACCGTTCAGATTTTCGGCAACGGTTCACCGGTGCCTAATCCGACGCCCAATCCGATACCGAACGGCGCGGACGATCAGTTCGAGGACAACGATTCACCCGAACAGGCCGCGCAACTCTTCGCCGGTGCGAGCGGGCTCGTTTGCAACGATGACGACTGGTTTTTCCTCGACATCGTCCAGGGTGGCCGGCTTCCCGTGGAAGTGATCGGCGACGGCGGCGACCTGGACCTCTATGTCTTCGATGCAGCTGGAAATCTCCTCGGCTCCGGTGAATCGGAAGGTTCCTACGAATCGGTTCAGGTCGAGGTCGGTGCGGGCCGGGTGTATATCCTCGTCTATCCGTACGATGGAATGACAGCCGGTTACACCCTGGCCATCTCAGGTGACACGGGAAGGACACCGGAACCCGCGCCGACGCCGAATCCAGGTCCGACTCCCACTCCCTTTCCGTCGCCCGCGCCGACACCGAGTCCGTTTCCTTCACCGGCACCCACTCCGAATCCGGGCCCGGTGGTGGAAATGCCGGTGACGTGTGGAGCCGGCGGAGCCAGTTTCATGATGGCTTCGCTTGCGGGACTCATTGGAGTGGGCGCCGCAGGTCCGAAGCGACGCCGAAAGTAGTGACAGACCATTGGCCCTGAGCGTGCGGCACACGGCGAGTGACTCACCAAGGAATCCGGTGCCCGTGCGAAGTCAATGATCGATCTCAGACATTGTAGACGCACCCCGCGGGCGGTTTCGAGTCATCGAGCCGCCTGCGGCCGTTTCCCGTCCTCGACGATCGGGCCTTCTTATGCGGTGATGCGAAGTGTTCTTTGGATCATTCCATGGTCGCCGCGCAATTAGAAATTAAAAACCCCGCTTCGTATGCGAACGAAGCGGGGTCTCATTTCATGTAAAGGTGATGGCGTCACGCCGAGGCGTGTGATTCCGATTTCCGCGACGGCAGGACGCTCGCGATGCGCCACCGTCAGGCGTCGGCGCGTCCGCTCAATGTGTCGCCAACGGTCGATTCATTAGGCCGCCGCGCTTCCGGATTTGCAGACCGATGGCTGCCAAAGCGCCCAGCAGCAGCAGCGTTCCGGGCTCCGGCACTTCGGAGCGATCCGTCACATAATTGCCATTTCCGTCGTCCGACGATCCCGGCGTCAGGACCAGTCCGAGACCTTCAAAGCCCGGCAGCGTCGAAGGCGGTCCATTCATGATGAAGCCGAGCGGGTCGTTCTTGAATGCCTGAATGAACAACTGCTCAATCATGAATTGCACTTCTTCGTCACTCAGCTTTTCGCCGCCGCGCATGGCGTCGACAAGTTCATCCGCGGTCCGCTCCTTGCCTGCTGCCGCGGAGAAAATGCGAGGCACTGCACCGGCCAGTTCGGATCCGTTTGCCTGAAATATGCTGGCCAGCAGGTCCATGCCGATGTGGCCTGACAGATTGATCGGGCCCGTGTCGAAGTCCGTCACTTGCTCATCCTTGAGAGCCACGCCGTCGGCCGTGAAGCTGCCGACGTTAACGATTCGCGCGTCAAAATCGTAAAAGCCGAGAATGTTGATTTTGCCGGAGGCATCGAACTGTATATTGCCGGCCCATTCGAGATCCTGGATGCCGGTGTTGAGCGTTGCCGTGTAGGAGATCGGCTCGTTGTTGAAATTCGAGACGCCGCTGAACTGGTTGAAGTTTCGCTGACCGGATTCCGTCAGGAAGAACACTTCGGGAATCAGCCGGGTCTTGAAACCGAATCGTCCGTGAACGCCGGTGTACTGTGACTGACCCAGCGCGGGGTTCGGCCCCAGCTCGAGTTTGAGTCCGCCCAGATCTAGAAAACTCGGCTCGCCGAACGAGTCCGGCCCGAAGAATCGGTAGAATTCGTACGCGTAACCATCACCGACGCGGTCATATTCCACGCGCTGCGTGAAATTGTTGAAGTCAAATAGGGGCCCATTCTGCGGGAACGAGATGATATTCGGGCTCAGGCCGTAGTTCAGATCGCGAAAGAGTGTTCGCTGCAGCGCGCCCCATTGGGCATGTGTCGGAGTCGTGCTCGTGATCAGGACGGCCGCGAAAACAAAGCTCGCGGTCAGAATGCGGCGGTGATTCATCGGTGATCCTCCCGTGTTGACGCTCCGGATCAGAGCGTCGGTCGGCGAAACCGAGCGGTCGCGGGGCCTGCGACGCACGCAATACTCGCTCCTCGAAATATCGGCCTTCGATCTAGCGCAATTTACCTGGCGAATTTCGACCCCTGGAAGTTATAAGACGCGGAAGTTCTTCCGATAAAAAATGGGGTGTGCCCATTGGGATGAAGCGATATTTCGAAAGGAGAGGGTGGCTGAATTCGCTTCGCGCAAATTTCGCGGTTGTGTGATCGCGATCGCGCTTTTTTCGAGTTTGCCAGGTCGTCGCGACGCGATCCCTCAGAATCAGGATCTGCCGCCATGAATGGGCCTTGCCTTCCCGGCCGCGCTAGACTCTACTTCACGAATGTTGGTCGCGCGACCCGCGCGATTCGACCGCACGAATGGATTGGCGGGACCCATCAACGGCGTTTGGCCGCAGGGAGGCGTGCCCCTTTCCATCCATCCAGAACGTGATACCTCACGGTAAGCTGCCGCTGCGAAACGGCCGCGCTTTGTATCCACCGGGCGTGGGGTCGTCAGGCTGCCTGCCTCCGGGGCATCTGGGTGAATCGGAAACGTCAGCGCGGTCGGTCGCCGTGGACGGTCTCGGACCTCCGTATGGGGGTTGTCCAGGACAGCCTGGATAGCAGTCCTGTTATGTGGTTACACAAACTCTTTAACCCAATTCGCCCTCTTTGATCTCGTGCGGGCGAATCGTCGATCCGGTTGATCTGACGAAGCACGCTTAGATAGGAATACACAGTGACCTCGATTGTACGTCCGCTTCATCGTCTTATCGAACTCATTGACACCCATCGAATCAAGCCGGAAACCCACGCCGGTCGCAGGATGCGGAGCGATCCGGTTCGATGGATCCCTTACATCATCCTTCACTCGGGTCTGATCGGACTTTTCTGGGTCGGATTCAGTTGGACAGCCTTGATCACCGCCGCCGTGCTTTATGTGCTGCGGATGTTCGCAATCACGGGCTTTTACCACCGGTACTTTTCGCATCGCACGTTTCGCACGTCGCGCTTCGGGCAGTTCGTCTTCGCGGTCTGGGGCAACAGCGCAGCCCAGCGCGGACCGCTCTGGTGGGCATCGCAGCATCGGAAGCATCACAGCACTTCCGACGAGGAGGATGATGCCCATTCTCCGCTCCAGCACGGTTTTTACTGGAGCCATTTCGGCTGGCTCACGGACTCCGCAAACTATCCGACCGATCTCAGGCTCGTGCCCGATCTTGCAAAGTATCGCGAACTGGTGTTTCTCGACCGTTTTGACGGCCTGGTTCCGCTGATGCTCGCGGTCACGCTCTTCGGATTCGGCGAAGCGCTTGCCCTCTGGGCGCCCGGTCTGGGCACCAACGGCTGGCAGATGCTCGTCTGGGGATTCTTCGTCTCGACGGTCGTTCTGTTTCATGCGACCTGCCTGGTGAATTCGCTCGCGCATACGATGGGCACGCGCCGTTTCAAGACGAAGGATGACAGCCGAAACAACTTCTTCATCGCGGTCGTCACGATGGGCGAAGGCTGGCACAACAACCATCACCGTTATCCGTCGTCTGCTCGGCAGGGCTTCTACTGGTGGGAAGTGGACGCCACCTATTATCTGCTCAAACTCTTTGAACTGGTCGGATTCGTCTGGGATGTGAAGCCTGTCCCGGAGAAACTGCTCGCCGACGGTCGAAACGGCGGAGCGACATGCGAGGATGCTCACTCCACGACGACTTTGTGCGAGTAAGTCGGTGCAGGGAAGCCGGGTCGCCGCGCTGAGCCGTCAGGGAAATCAGAGGCCAATGCCACGCGATCCGGCCTGCTGTCGGGCATTCGACTCGCCCGTACAATCCTGGTGATGTCGCTGCCTTTGCCAATTACTCGCCTCTCGATCTACTCGCTCGCAATTCCGATGCGTCGGAAGTTCTCCCATGCCGCGGCGGAGCGCGTCTGCGCCGAACCGATCGTCGTGCGAATCGAGATGGCGGACGGTTCAGTGGGGCACGGCGAGACGCACCCGAGAACCTATGTCACGGGCGAGTCACCGCTGGACGTGATCAACTCCATTCAGCGCATCTTCGTGCCGATCCTTGTCAACCTGCGACCGACCAGCTTCGGCGAACTGATCGAGGCCGCCGCTGATCTTCCGATGGTCGACGGCGGCCGCCCCATCACCGCCGCCCGCGCTGCCGTCGAGCTTGCGCTGCTGGATGGATATGGCCGTGCGTTCGGTCGCTCGCTGGATGGCATCGCAGGCTATCTGGAGGAGCCGTGGCTCGGCGCGCCGGGTTGCCGATCAATCACGCGATACAGCGTCGTCGTGTCGAGCATGGATCCGGACCGTGCAGCTCGATTTGTGCGGAAGGTTCGATGGGGGTTGATCCGCGATTTCAAGATGAAGGTCGGCGACGAGGCCGACGATGTGCGGCTTCGCAGAACGGTCGATGTGCTTGGCAGGAGCCTTCGCACCGGGCGGACGACGCTGAGAGTCGACGCCAATAGCGCATGGAATTACAACGCGGCCGTGGAACGCCTCGGGGGCTGGCGCGATCTGCCCATCACCTGTTGCGAACAGCCGCTGCCGCGTGCGGCCGTGCTCGATTGGCCTCGGCTGGCCGATGCCTCGCCGATTCCGCTGATGGCCGACGAATCGTTGGTGACCTGGGAGGACGCCGAAGACCTCGCTGCGCGGAAGGCCGTTCGGTGGTTCAATATCCGCATCAGTAAGAATGGCGGCCTGATTCCGGCGATTCGAATGGCGATTCTCGCGCGGCGTCACAACCTGTTCTACCAGCTTGGTTGCATGGTGGGCGAAACCAGCATTCTTTCGGCGGCGGGGCGCTGGTTTCTGCAACTCGTGCCGGACGTCCGATTCGCCGAAGGCAGTTTTGGCAGATTCCTCCTCAGTGACGATGTCACGGCACATTCAATGCGGTTCGGATGCGGCGGCCGATGGAAGCCGCTCACCGGGCCGGGACTGGGAATCGAGGTCGACCCCGCGCGTCTCGACAGGCTCGCCATCAGCAAGCCGATTGAAATTCAGTTCTGACGCGTCACGGCGGAGCGGTCGTCAATTCGAAAGCAAGGCCGCCACGAAGCCGGAAACATCGCCGAGGTCCAGCGCGCCGCTGCTGTCAAAGTCGCCGTGGCAATTGTGCCATGTGGTCGCACCATTCAGCAGGGCATGAACGAACTCATCGACATCGAGACCGTCCAGCGCGCTGTCGGCGTTCATGTCGCCGTCAGCCGGCGTCTCCGGCTGCCCGCAACCGCACGTCCCCGGAACAATCTTGTTGGGGTCATTCGGACACTGGTCATTGCAGTCGGGCGTTCCGTCGCCGTCTGAGTCCGTGTCGGCGACGCCGCAGCCGCAGGCGCCCGGATCGGTCTTGCCCGGATCATTGGGGCAGCCGTCGGCGCAATCCGGCGTGCCGTCGCTATCGGAATCGATCAGCGTGTTGACGCATTGATTATTCACGCATGTATCAGCGGTGCATGGGTCGCCGTCATTGCAGTCGCCCGGGACCGTGCATTCGAATGCGGAGCAGCTGATCGTCATTACGCCGCTGCCAACCGCCGACTGGAATCCGCCGATGCGGATGAGATACTGATTTCCAGCGACCGCGTCGAATGTAAGCTCGGATCGCGTGGTATCGCCGCATGCGTCGTCATTGCACGCGATGGACGATTCCGCAACCGGGCAGGACGAGCCGTAAACCGCCACTTTCGTGTCATAGCCGCTGCCGCAAAGGCCGATGGAGACTGTTCCCGTGCAACTGGCGGTGTATCGATACCAGATGTCGGAGCCGACCTGGGAGTATCCGAAGAAACTGCACGCGGCCGGTTCATCCGGCCCGTCCGTCGTCGCGCCGGTTGTGTCGAAATTGTAGGTGCCGTCTCCGATGGGTGTCGCGTTCGCGCAATTGTCGTTGGGGACAATGCTGGTTCCGGTGATGGCGAGCGTGTAGTCGCCGGAATCGGCGGCGCTGTAGCCGTCGACGATGATGTAGTACTGCGTGCTGCCGACAAGATTGACGCCTGTAAGCTGGGATCGGTACGAGGCCGGCGGGGACCCCGGGCAGCCGTCATCGTTACAGGCGACGGGCGTTCCGGGTGTCACGGCACCGGCATAGATATAGACCTTGGTGTCATATGACGACGCACACATGTCGATGTTGATGATCTGATTGACCGGCGGCGTGTATGAGTAGACCAGATCCCGGCCGCCGGTCGCCGTGAAGGCGCATGCCTCGTTGTAATTGTCGGTGCAGGAGGAGGTATTGCCCGATCCGTTGTACGGCAGTGCCGGAATGACGATCGGATTCGCGATGGTGTCGTTCGGGCACGGATTGGCACCGGAACATGACACGGACAGATCAAACGTGCCCGATGTGCTGTTGTATCCGGACACACGAATGTAATAGGTGACGCCGAAAGTGACGGGCCAGGTAACCAGCGATTTGCGATTCTGTCCGGCCAGACTGCACGCCGCAGGCGATCCGACGGCATCGTCGTTGCAGGTGATTTCGGAGCCGCCGCATGATGAGAAGACCGCGAGCGTCGTATCGAAGTTGGTCGCCGGATTGCAGGTTGAAGCGGTGGCGGTTCCGTTGCATGTGGCCGTGTAGCAGTACCATTCGTCGATCACATCGAGAGTTCCGCCGCAACTGGTGTCATTGCCGGCGCCGGTGTTGTTGGCTGTCGATCCGGAGCTGGTGCCGTCGGTGATGGTGATGCACGTGTTGCATTCATCACCGGCCGACGCCTCGATCTGGCATGTTGAACTGCAACCGTCGCCGGAGGTGGTGTTGTTGTCGTCGCATTGTTCGCCGGCCTCGATGATGCCGTTACCGCAGACCGGAGTGCCGCCGCCGGGCACGAGGGTGTCGAGCGTCGTCGCGCCGGTGCCGGACGGATCCAGCCAGTTGCTGAGGCGCGTCGCGTTGGTGCCGCCGCCGGCCCAGGATACGCTGAATCGACCGAACCAGTCGGACAAGTTGTTGCCGCAGGCGGCGGATCCGCCGTGCAGCTGGCCGATGATGCGCCGCTGCGGGCTATAAAGCGGCGAACCTGAGGATCCGGGTTCGGTTGTGCCGAGATCCCAGTCTGCCACTCGGATATGAGAACCGTTGCCGGGTGATGAGGTTCCGCCGTAGCTGGTGGTTGTGACCGGGTCGTTTTCGAAGCTGATGCGTTTCTCATCGGTGTTGGGGTGGTGAATGCAGACGGCGCTGGACTGGTTTCCGGCAGATCGATCCCAGCCGGAGAAAGTCACGCCCCATGCGGCGTTTGGTGAACTATTCAACTGCACGAGCGTCATGTCCGACGTGCTGTAATCGGCGCGGAAGGTGGCGCCGCTCGTGAACTGGCTTAGCGACCCGTTGCCCGGGTTGCCGCTGGCCGCGCTGCCGGGTGTGCGGCAAGTCGAATTCTGGTAGTTCCAATAGACAACCATCGTTGCGGCATTGCCGCTGCTGATGCCGCAGTGATCGGCCGTGAGGAAGTAGGGGATCTGATTCTGTGCCGTGTTGTTGATCATTGCGCCGGTGCAGGTCCAGATGCCGTTGAGTGTATAGACGCCGACGGACCGGATTTCATTGATCCAAGGCGCGCCTTCGGGGCACACGACATCGACATTGCATGAGCCTGATCGCGGTTCAGCCAGCACGACAGCACCGGCATTAAACCCGCGGTAGCCGTAGCTGACCTGACCGAGCTCGAGGGCGACCTCTTTTCGATCGGCGCCGGCGTGCAGGTGCAGTTCGATGATTACGGCGTCGCTGCGGATCAGCGGCGTCCAAAGCTGGCCATGATCCTGATTGTCCGCGTCGGTGAAGGGCCGGACGATTTCTGTTCGATCCTCACTGAACACCACGAGTTCGCCACCGGCGGGCATGTGATACCGGGTGAAACCGAGATTGACGTGAACCGCTCCGGCGGCATCAATTCTCATTCGCCAGAGCTGAGTGCCGTCTTCGAGAACTTCCCAGAATCCGTCGCTTTCGGGTGTGATGACCACCTGAAACGGAACGGCAATGCGCATCGGCATGCCGACCGCTTCGGCCGCGACGTCCTCGGCCTGGACGATTTGCTGGTCGATCGGGCCGACGAGCAAGGTCGGCAGCGCCGCAGTCGGGGCGAGATCGGTTCGGTCGGAGTATATCTTGGGCGCGGCGACGGCCGGTCCGGACAACATCGCAATGGCAAGAAGCGTCGTCGTAAGCGTCCAGAATTTCTGAGATCGGCGCGTGCGTGCGTTTGGTGTGATGTTTTCTGAGTCCATAATTCCCCGCTCCGTGTGTTCCGCGAAATGTACGGCATGGGCCTGCAAAATGCGGCTGCCGCTCTGTTTACAATATCAGATTCGTCAGGCACGTTCCACCGTTTCATGCTGATACGGGCCTCGAATTTCGCCGTTTATCTAAGCTTGCTCAATGTTCCGGCTGGTGGGGCAGTCCGACCCTGCCGGGGGACTTCCAGGGAACAAGCGAAAGTCGCCGGATGTGATAGAATTCGGCGGTCAGGTCACATCTTTTTTTGCGGGTGTGCTCCAGACTGCCGATCTCGCCGAGTCTGCGGGATTTTGCGCGACGAGTCCGTATGGCTGCACGATGATGGACGTGGTTCGAAGATTGGCTGGAATGATCGTTGGTTTGACAAGTCGTGCGCCTGGCCTGGGTTCGTCCGCCGGCGCGGCGGCTCTGCTCGTGCTCGGCCTGCAATTCGCCGGATGCGATCGGCCTTCGGAAGGCCGTTCCGATTCCTCGGAGTTTGATACGACCGGCCGTCCGAGGACGGTTCCAACGCGCATTGTCGCGATTGCGCCGAACGCGACGGAGATGATTTTTGCGTTGGGCGCGGGCGAATCGCTCGTCGGCGTGAGCGATTTCTGCAGGCTGCCAGCACGGGAGGAATCGAGTGGTCGCACCGAACCGGCGCGCGTGGGCGGGCTGATCGATCCGAATCTCGAATTGATTCTGCGGCTCGAACCGGATCTGGTTGTTCTTCGGGGACGGATCGACCCGGTGGAGAGTCTGTGCCGCGCTCATGGTATCTCCGTGTACCACGATCCGACGAACAGCTTCGACGACGTGTTTCGCACGATTGGCGAACTGGGCGACATGCTGGGCCGAGAGCGTGAGGCGGCGGCGCTGATGGAGCGCACCCGTTTGCGAATTGAGCGCGTGCGACAGACTGTCGCCGGGAGACCGGTGCCTCGCGTTCTGTTCACGACGGATCGACCGGTCGATTCGCTGTCGCGGGTTACGACATGCGGCAAGGGCACATTTGTGGACGAGATGATCCGCCGCGCCGGCGGTGAGAACATTTTTGGATCGCTGGAGGTTGCATATCCCGAAGTGAGTCTGGAGGCTGTTCTGCTTGCGCGGCCGGAGGTCATCGTGGAAGTCATGCCGGTTTTGTCGGGCGATCACGAAGCTCTGGCTCGGCGCGTGACGGAGCAGTGGCGCAGGCTGGGCTCGCTTCCGGCGGCGGAGAATGGCCGCATCCATGTGCTGACGGATGCCGAACTGGTGATCCCGTCGCCTCGTATCGCGGACGCCATTGAGCGACTGGCCGGACTGTTGCATCCGGAGGTGTCGTTTGAATGACACAACGGCACCGCTTCTTCGGATGGACGGCGTTGCATACGGTTTTCCGGAGCGGCCGGATTTTTTGCAGCCGTTGCGGGCGGAATTTCGCGCGGGCGAGTGCTGGGGCATCATCGGTCCGAACGGTGCGGGGAAGAGCACGCTGCTGCGGCTGATGGCGGGTCTTCGGAAGCCGACTGGCGGTCGCCTGCTGTTTGACGGCGAGGATCTGCGCGCCGTGAGTCCGCGTGATCGGGCTCGCCGGATCGCGCTATTGCCGCAGCAGCCGGACAGCGATTTCTCGCTTTCCGTCGCGGATGTCGTGCTCCTGGGGCGATTTCCGCATCGGCAGTTCGGCTTGTTTGAGAGTTCGGCGGATCGTGAGGTCGCCAATCGTGCCATGGATATGACACGTACGCGGGCATTTTCCTGCCGAAGACTTTCGACGTTGTCGGGTGGAGAGGCTCAGCGTGTGCATCTGGCTGCCGCCCTGGCCCAGGAACCGGCGATGCTCCTGCTTGACGAACCGACAGCTTCCCTGGATTGGCAGCATCAACTGGCGATTTTCGAGCTGATTCGCAATGTGGCGGATCAGTCGCGAACGCTGGTGGCGGTCGTTACGCATGATTTGAATCTTGCGGGCCGGTTCTGCACGCATATCCTGCTGCTGGATGACGGCCGGTGCGTTGCGGCGGGCGAACCTGACGCGGTATTGACACCTGCACAGATCGAACAGGTGTACCACGTTCGAGTGGATTTGGCCGTGGCAGTTTCCAGCGGCGAGCGTGTTCTGTTGCCGATTTCCGAGTCACTAGATGGGGAGTCGGTTGTTCGATGAAGCCATTGACGCCGCGACGCTATTTTGGCTGGATCGGGGCATGCGGGGCACTGGTGGTCGTGGTGCTTTTGATCAGCCCCGGCGTGGGGATGTCGGAAAGTGGCGTAGGTCTGTCATCGGCCTGGCGGTCGTGGCTGGACCCGGCGTCGAATTCGCTGACTTACAACATTGCCTTCGGTCTTCGGTTTCCGCGAACGTTGCTGGCATTGCAGGCGGGGGCGACGCTCGGACTTTGTGGAGCGGTATTTCAGGTTCTGTTTCGTAATCCGCTGGCAACGCCCTACACGCTGGGGGTGTCGAGCGGCGGATCGCTCGGCGCGTTGATTGCAATCAAGATGGGATGGACGGCCTGCGCGCTGGGTGTATCGGGTGTGGCACTCTCCGCGTTTGCCGGAGCGGCGGCGGTTATGGCGGCGGTGTTTGTCTTTGCGCGGGGGCTGTCGCGATTGACGACAACCGAACTGCTTCTGGCGGGCGTCACGATGGGGCTATTCTGTTCGGCGATGATGATGGTGGTGATGTACGTTTCGACCGAACGCCAGACGTTTGACATGGTGCGGTGGATGATGGGGTCGGTTGTGAGCGTTGACAGCTACGACGCGCTTTTGAACGCGCCTCTGCTCGTGACTTCCTGGATTGTTCTGATCTGCCTGGCGCGACCACTGAATCAATACATGATGGGTGAGGAGATCGCGGCTTCGCGCGGTGTCAGCGTGGCGAATTTGCAGGGGACATGCATCGTGTTCGCGTCGCTTGCGACCGGCGCGGTGGTCGCGACATGCGGCCCGATCGGATTTGTCGGATTGGTGGTTCCCCAGATTGTTGTGTTGATCCTCGGCAGAGACTGTCGTCTCCTGCTTCCCTGTGCCGCGCTCGCGGGTGCGGTGTTTCTTGCGGTGTGCGACTGGATTGCGCAACTGGCTCCGGGCTGGATCGGCGCAGCGAGCGGGCGTGCGCTATCGAGTGCGGCACTTCCGACCGGTGTTGTGACGGCAATGGTCGGCGTGCCGATTTTTCTCGTGCTGCTTCGACGGCGGGCGCGGTGAGGCCGCCAACTTTGATGAAGGCGTGCGACCCGGGTACCATAATCGCAGTCGGATATACGCCATGCCGGCGTCCTGATCGGTCAGCATGAGCCAAGTTGTCGAGAACAATTCGAATGAACAGCCGGATGCTGCGCGACGGCTTCGGCGAATTCCGCTGATGCTGCTGGTTTGCGCGGTCGCGGCGTGTACGGTGGGCGGGTACGCCCTCTGTCGGCGTTATTACGGTGATCCGAAACGCTTCGCGATCGTGGATGCGGGGATTCTCTATCGTTCGGCCCAACCGAAGCCGGCGCAGATCAGGCACATGGTTGCTGAATATGGCGTGAAGACGATCATTATCGCGCGCGAGGGCACCAGCCGAAGTGTGCCGGACGAGCGGCAGCACGCCGAGGAGGCCGGCGCGTCGGTCGAGGTCATTTCGATTGAGAGTCGCCAGCCTGTGACCGATGAGCAGATCGAGCAATTTTTCCGCGCGGTGGACGATTCGTCGCGACGACCGGTCTGGGTTCATTGTTCGGCGGGTCGGCATCGAACGGGGCTTTTGTGCGCCCTGTATCGGATCGAGCGTCAGGGCTGGCCTGTTGAACGGGCGATGGAAGAAATGCTTTCTTTCGGATTCAACACGGATTCGCAATCGGCCGTGTGTGAGCAGTTGAAGGCGTATCGTCCCGGTCGGTTTGCGCGGCGTTCCGCCGAATCGCTGGATGTCGGGAGTGCGGCACCTTGATGATTGATGCACTGGCGGTATCGGATGGGACGGGGGTGATGCTCGGGTCATTCGATCTGACGCACTTCCGCGAGTCCGTGACGTCGGGCTCGCGCGTGGAATTGCCCTGGGTGATTGCGGGTCTGAGCGCTCAGGGGCTGTTCCTGCTCTGCCTTGTCGGTCAGTGGATCGCCACGCGAAGGCGAGGGCGAATGGTTCTGCCGGCGCCGCTCATTCTGCTCGGCATCTTCGGAACGCTGGTTCTGCTGATTTATGCGTCGATTCGTCACGATTTCGTATTCGTTGTGGGGCAGCTCGTAAACCTCCTGATCGGCTTTCGGATGCTGGAAATCGTGGCCGTGGTGAACGAGGCTCCTCCGCGTCGAGATGAGACGCCGTTTCCCGAGGTGAAGCCGGACACCGCGGAGCGCAAGCGGCGGGTTTGAGGCGCTTTGAGCTACGCGTACACATCGAGTGGGCGCGGCGTCTGGGCGCGTGGAAATTTTCCCGATCGGCGGGACTCGGTTTGGCGCATCACTCGCTGCGACGGTTTCCGGTTACGGGCGGCTAATCGCCGAACCGGATCCCCTGCGCCAGGGGCAGTTCACGGGTGTAGTTGATGGTGTTCGTCTGACGGCGCATGTAGGCTTTCCAACTGTCGCTGCCGCTCTCGCGACCGCCGCCGGTTTCCTTTTCGCCACCAAAGGCACCGCCGATCTCCGCGCCGCTGGTTCCGATGTTGACGTTTGCGATTCCGCAGTCGCTGCCGGCCGCGGAGAGGAACTTTTCGGCTTCGAGCAGATTCTCGGTGAAGATTGCGCTGGAGAGTCCCTGGGGGACGTCATTGTGATATCGAATGGCTTCATCCAGCTCTTCGAGAGATGAGTGAGCGGGATGTTTCGCGTCGGCTTGTGCAGTGCCGTAAGAGATGACATACAGGATCGGCGCGAAGGTCTCTTCCTGCACAATTCTGAATTCGTTTTTCGCGTGGGCGATGACGGGGGTGACATAGCATCCACCCGGAAAGTCAGGCCCGGAGAGCTTGTCGCCTCCGTAGAGGAGTTCGCCGCCTTCAGCGCGAAGTTTGTTGATGGCGTTCATCATGTCCTGGACCGCGCCGGTGTCGATGAGCGGTCCCATCAGGGTGCCTTCGTTGAGCGGATTACCGATTCTGACCTGCCTGTAGGCCTTGACGAGCCGATCGGTCAGTTCGCTTCGGACACTTTCGTGGACGATGATGCGCCGGGTGCTGGTGCAGCGCTGGCCCGCGGTGCCGACCGCGCCGAAAACGATGGCTCGTGCCGCAAGATCGAGATTGGCGTGCGGCGTCACGATGATGGCATTGTTTCCGCCAAGCTCGAGAATGGTGCGGGCAAGCCGTTTTCCGACGACTTCGCCGACATGGTAGCCCATGCGGCAGGAGCCGGTGGCAGAGACCTGTGGAATGCGCCGATCGGCAATGAGCATCTCGCCGATGGTCGCGCCGCGCCCGATGACGAGGCTGAAGATGGCCGGATCGACGCCGCATTCCTTGCAGACGCGTTGAGCGATCCGGGTGGTTGCGACCGCGGTCAGGGGCGTTTTGCTGGAGGGTTTCCAGAGCGTCGCATTTCCGCAGACGGCGGCGAGCGCGGCGTTCCACGACCAGACGGCTACCGGGAAATTAAATGCGCTGATGACGCCGATAACGCCGAGCGGATGCCACTGTTCGTACATTCGATGTCCGGGCCGCTCGGAGTGCATCGTGAGACCATAGAGCTGTCGTGAGAGTCCGCAGGCGAAATCACAGATGTCGATCATTTCCTGGACTTCACCTTCGCCTTCGGCGCGAATCTTCCCCAT
Organism: Phycisphaerae bacterium; assembly: GCA_019636475.1. Lineage (NCBI taxonomy): Bacteria > Pseudomonadati > Planctomycetota > Phycisphaerae > Phycisphaerae bacterium. The sequence continues at coordinate 10,617 of JAHBXN010000016.1, read as the reverse complement.
CTCGAGCGTGACGAGTGCGCCGAGATCGTGTTTTGCGTCGCGCAGCGCATTGCCGAGGCGCCGAATCACCTCGCCGCGTTTCGGCGCGGGAATGAGCCGCCATGTTTCGAAGGCGCGCTGTGCGGCGGCGACCGTTTTCTCGTATTCCGCAGGCGTCGCCTGCATGACGCTGCCAATGAGCGAGCCGTCGATAGGCGAAATGGAATCGAGCCGGGTGTCGCTCCCCATCCACTCACCGTTAAATGCGCCGGGGTTGATGGCTTCGAGGCCGAGATTGCGAAGGATGTCTTGCATCAATGATTCCTCGTGGGCTGGAGTCGAAATCTGATCAGTGAGGATGATAGGGCGACGATGGCGGAGTTCCAAGCGTCAGCAAGGACGTGCGACCTGGAGCGCGCGGCGCTAATTGCCGGACCAGTCTGTAACCGGCCTGTCCGGGGCAATTTTGCCAGAAAATCTATTGCTCAGCGGCCCGGCCGTCGCGTGCGACCTCGCGGCGGATCGGACGGAGGCGGGGGTGTCGGTTCGGGTGACTCGGCCACGGCGATCGGAAGAAACAGGCTGACATCGATCTGCATCTTCGGCGCAACCTTGTCGCCGACTCCGCGTCCGGTGATACCGAAATCCTTGAGGCTGAGCGAAAACTTGGCCTGGATGTGGACGCCTTCTTTTTGTCCGTCGGTGTCGCTTCCGTTTGCTTTCTTCGGCAACCGGTATTCGAGGGTGGCCGGGATTTTCAGTTCCTTTTCAGCACCGTTGATTACGAAAGTGCCGACGAGCGTACACTTGAGCCGGGTGGACCGCTTGTCGATGGCTTTCATCTTTGTGATGTTATCGAGGGTGAAGACGATTTCAGGATGGGCGCCGGCATCAACCCACGGTTCGGCCATCATATGCTGGTTGCGCATGGGCTTTCCGGTATCTAGGTTGGTCCATGCAACGGCGAACTTGCCTTTGGCGTCCTTCAATGCCCGCGGCTTGCACTCCATCGAGCCGGTGATCTGCGTGGTTTTGCCGACGAAAGTTTCCTTCGCGGTCTTGGAAGTAAAGGTTACTTCGTTGTCATCGGCGGCTGCGTCTATTTCGTATTTTGATGCATCGCGCGGGCCGACTTTGAATCCGAGCGCTTCGGGGGGCTTCTTTTCCGGGGCGGCGTCCTTTTTCTTCTTATCGCTTTTCTTGTCACCCTTGGGATCCGCGAAAGTCCGAAGTGTCGGCGTGGCGACGGTGAATAGCAGAAGGCATGCCGCGAATTGCGCAAACGTCCGAGTCATGGCGATTTTCATGGATCACTCCCACGGGTCGGACGAACGGACCGTCCCGATTCCCGACCTCGTAGGTAGATTCTACCGCCGCGCCGCGTCGCTTACCAAGTGTGCGAGCCGATTGTAATGGAAGGACCGCGGGGAGCCATGAACTGCCCCGCGGCCAAACCTCCGCTGCGAAGTATCAGGTTGACAGCCGCTAGGGGCAGGTATCGCTTTGCAGTAAGCTCGCAACGAAAACGGAAATGTCGCCAGTTGTGACGCCGCCGGACTGGTTCATATCGGCACAAGTACAATCGCCGCCGGCCACGAAGCAATCGACGAAGAACTGGATGTCGTTGCCGTTTTTGATGCCGTCCCCGTTCATATCTCCGGGGCAGTTGCAGTTGATTGTGGGGATGGGCATGGCCCAGAAGCCGCCGACCAGGGTGAACTGACCGCCGGTCATTTTTCCTCCAAGTGCGGAGGTGGGGCCGCCGTCGGGCTGTCCGATGGTGCCGCCGAGCGCGAATTGATTGTTGACGCTATACATGGCTCCGCCGCCGTCGACCGTGCTCCATCGGATTTCATACTGGGCGTCGGCGTGATGTGCGGCGAGAGAGACGACTGCGGCCGCCGCGGCAAGTTTCGTGAGCTGCATCGTTCCGAATCTGTGCATGGGATTCTCCTTCCTCAATCAGGATCTGAAACGGGTTACGGAATTCGGATTAGACGCCCTTGTAGATCACGAAGTTGACGTAGTGATTGATCTGAAACTCGTTGCAGCCGTTCTTGCACTGGTCTTTGATGTAAATGACTCCGTTACCCGGCTGTCCCGCAACGGCCAGCGGTCGCGAGGACTTGGCTACATATTCGAGGTCCGTGTTCGCTTCATAGTAATCGACCGACGTGGTGATGACCCACTTGTCCGGATCACCTTCGCCAACGACGAAGACGCGCCATGTTCCGTTCGGCTGGTAGGAGATTGTGACATTTCCGGATGAGCTCATTAGATTTCCGAATGCATCAAAGCGGCCAAATGCGATGGGCGTGGCGCGGTTCAGGACCGTACCGATGGTGGCATAGAGTTGCCCTTGGATTTTCACATCGCCACGCTCGAAGCTGGCGGCGAGTCCGTTGCCGTCGTTCCGGACGATGAGCGCGGTGGAGTTGCTGCTCGTATTCGAGATGTTGAAGCGGGCGGCCGGACCGGTGCCAATGTTCTGTCCCCAGACGGCCGATCCGGACCCGGAGTTCTGCGATCGGAGAGTGGACGCCGAGTTGCTCGACGAAGTATTCTCGAAGAAGCCGGCGCTGGCGGTGCGTGCCGTCGCCTTGATTCCGTGACCCGTTCCGTTGGCTTGCGCTTCGATGGCGTTCGACGCATTGTTCAGGTGCTCTGTTCGGAAGAATCCGGCGCGACCGGATGTGCCGAGAGAATAGCCATACACGCCGGTGCCGCCGTTGGTGGTCTGACCGTAGAGGGCGTGTCCGCCCCCGTTTGCGTATGCGTTTATCGCCATTCCGGTGCCGCTTGAGTTGGCGTATACGGCGTCGCCCGTTCCGGCGGCTGCGGCGACGAGGCAATCGGCGGAGCTTGAATTCAGGGAGAGGGCGTTGCCCGCGCCGGTCTGGTTGAGTGTGACCAACGGCGAGTTGTGCGTGTAGCTTGCGTTGTAGGGTAGCGCGAGGCCTGCGGCGAATGGTGTCGGCGTTAGTTCCTGACGCGGGAGCAGCAGCATGTGCGAGCCGTTTGACGCGCCGGGACGCACACGGATATCGAGCCAGCGAGCGCCGTGGCCCATGGCTGCACCGAAGTCGAGTTTCACAGTGAAGAGCCCATCCACGACGTCGACATCGCCGACGGCGATCGGCCCTGCAATGATGGTTCCGACGCCGAAGGGGCCGTTGTAGAGTCGGAACTCGAAGTCGTACTGGCCGTTGGCCAGTGAGCCGTTGTCCGTCAGACTGCCCTGGTAGGTAAATCCGCTGCCGATATCGGCGGCGCGGGTAGCTTGGACGGCGGCAATCAATGTAATGGCTGCGGCCAGCGTGAACTTCAAAAACATCTGCTTCATTTTTATCTCCCAGCGGTGATTTCAGTTCTCGGTCATGCCGCCGTTCGCAGGCGACCCATCAAATGGAGAAGCAGCGGAATTCGGGCGAACCCTTGGCGATTACCATTTTTTTTCTTGGTGGGCCAAAAGCCGCATGAGGACAGGGGTTCTTGGGGGGGGCGGCAGGCAGGGTGCTTGAGAGAAAGGGGCGGCGAAAAAATCGGGGGAGCCGGCGCGTCAGTCAGTCGCAATTCGGTGCAGAATCGCGACGCGGCCTCGGAGCGCGACAAGCTCGCAGGGGACGGCCTGCGCGGCGGATCTTGCCAGTTCGTTGGCGCTCTCGGCATCCTCCGCGCGGATGCGGACCTTAATAAGATCCGTCTTCTGAAGCGCGATCCGGATCATGTCCAGTATCGCGGGCGTCAATCCTTCGCGTCCGATGAAGATGGTGCTCTTTAACGCGTTGGCTCGTGCTTTGAGTGACTGGCGTTCGGCATTGGTCATCGACATGGGTGGGTATTGTACTCCCAAAGGCGCATCAGCGAGTTCAGCGAATGTACGTCGCGCCCGCTATTACCCGCCGGGCGGCGATTTCAATTCTGACGGGGCGGCACGCGGCAGGGCGATCGGCAGCGGCTTTTCGATTCGGAACCGATCCTGATTCAGTTCCGCGTTGGCGACCATGACTTCGTAGGTGCAGCCCCAAACGGTTTTCATCAGAGGCGTTCCGTCGTCTGACGGCCGCATCACATCCCACGTCCACGCCACGATCAGAAACCGATCCTGATCGATCCAGAGTGTCCATCGGCTTCCGGAATCACGGCCTAAGCCCTGACGCGACACGACATAACAGGGACGGTTGGCTGTCCATGCGACTCCGTCAAGCTGCCATGGTCCGCGGGCCTCATCGGAGCCGAAGGCGACCTTCGGGCGGTGCCATGCAGCCGGCAGCAGGAAGGGAATTCCATCGGAGAGAAAATAGGCGGCCGCTTCGATCGGTGATCCGCCCAACTCGCGGTGGGATTTGAACTGTTGACTTTGATTATTGTAGGACCACCAGTTCTGGCCCTTGACCAGCACCATGTCCATATCGATTTGCAGGCGGCATTGATCCGGACGGGCGAGTTCCCAGCGAATGGGGACGACGCGACGGTCTGTCGATCGGTAATCGCGCAGCCAGCCCCTGGCTTCGAGCGAATTCAGTCCCGTATAAGTCGTTTCGCATCGGCGAAGAACTCCGCTAATGGAAAGTGACACATCCGCGGCATCACCGGACGGCCTCGCAGGCGAATTGCATGCAGGCACCGTGGCCGTGGCACAGGCCAGCGCGGTGAATGTGGCGGCAAAGCGAGCGCGATGAATGGCGCGTGCAACCGCGCGTGAATTTTGATCCGAGCTGATGAGAGCGGACATGAGCGGGAGAGTGTATCGCAGCGATGGATGGCGGACAATTGCAACGAGTTATCGGTACTTCGCCGGAGCGAGTGTAAAACCTGATTCGCGCAAAGCCGGAAGTGTCGCGACGCGGCTATCGGGCATTCAGACGATCAGAAAGGAAGTCGACCACTTTGTCCTTGCTGATTCGCTGCTGACCTCCGGTGTCCCGGTCGCGAACCGTTACCGTGCCGTCCTCTTTGGTCTGGCCGTCGATGGTGAAGCAGAACGGCGTGCCAGCTTCGTCCATTCGTGCATAGCGTTTTCCGATCGACTGCTTTCCGTCGTACTGCGCGGGCCAGCGCTTGCGAATCTCGCGGTAGAGCGGTTCGGCGATTTCGGGGAGGCCGTCCTTGTTCACGAGCGGGAAGACGGCCGCCTTGATCGGCGCGAGGCGCGGGTGAAACTTCATCAACTCCGGCGACGGCCGGGATTCGTCGACGGTGTATGCCTCGCAGATGAATGCGAGCGTGCTGCGATCGGCGCCGGCTGACGGCTCGATGACGGTGGGCAGGAACCGCTCCTTCGTCTCGTCGTCGAAGTAGCTCATGTCCTTGCCACTGTGTTGCTGGTGTTGCGTCAGGTCGAAACAACCGCGATGCGCGACGCCTTCGAGTTCCTGTGGCTCGTCGGCGAAGGGGAAGTAATACTCGATGTCGGTGCAGGCCTTGCTGTAGTGGGCCAGTTCCTTGTCGTCCTGGTTGCGCGGCTTGAGATTCTCGCCGGCAAGTCCCAGCGATTTGTACCAGTTGATGCGCGTGTCGCGCCACCACTCCCACCATTTCATGCTGTCCTTGTCGTGGCAGAAGAATTCGATCTCCATCTGCTCGAACTCGCGTGAGCGGAAGGTGTAGTTGCGCGGGTTGATTTCGTTGCGAAAGGCCTTGCCGACCTGGGCGATGCCGAAGGGGATCTTGATGCGCGTGGAGTCGAGAACATTTTTGAAATTGGCGAAGATGCCCTGGGCGGTCTCGGGGCGAAGCCAGACCTTGTTCGCTTCGTCCTGGATGGCGCCGGCGTAGCTCTCGAACATGAGATTGAATTGGCGTGCCTCGGTTAGTTGGCACTTGTCATGCTTGCCCGGACACTTGCTCGGCTTGAGCGGACACTGGGCATCGGCGATCTGATCGGCTCGGAAACGACCCTTGCAGCCTTCGGTTTTGCAATCCACCATTGGATCGGCGAATCCAGTCGCGTGACCGCTGGCGACCCAGACTTTCGGGTTCATGATGATCGAGCAGTCGACGCCGACCATGCTGATCTCTCTACCGTCCGGCCCGATCGGCGGGTGCTGGACCATATCGTTCCACCAGGCGTCCTTGATGTTTCGCTTCAGTTCGACGCCCAGCGGCCCGTAATCCCAGAAGCCGTTGATGCCGCCGTAGATTTCCGACGACTGGAATATGAAACCGCGTCGCTTGCAGAGGGCGACGATCTTTTCCATCTTTGCCGCATCTTTACCCATAGCTCACACTTCCAACCAGTTTCGGATTCGCTCCCGGGAGGGAGTCGGCTTTAAATACGTTTCGGAGTCTAATCAAATGCACCCGATCCTGACAGAGGCGCCGCCGTCGCCGGAGGGCGTCCAGAATCTTCGTGAGTTTGGCCCCCGTTTATCGCATGAGACAGAAGACGAGATATCATGTGGGCGTTCGGCCTGCAGGGAATTCCGCTGTTGGAGGATTGTTGATGAGACTTTGCACTGTCGTTTCTGTTGTTTCCGTGGTGATCTGGACCGGATGCTCGACTTCGCGCGAGTCCCTGCGTGAATCATCCGGGCCGCCTCCGCTCTTTGAAGACATCGGCCATTACGCGCGATGGGTTCAGACCGATGTGGACGAGGCCAAGTTGTATTTTAATCAAGGCCTCACCTGGGCGTTTGCCTTCAACCATGACGAGGCGATCCGATCTTTCACGGAGGCCGCCCGGCTCGATCCGAATTGCGCCATGGCCTACTGGGGAATCGCACTGTGCAACGGGCCGCACATCAACAATCCTGTCATGATGCCCGACCGATCGACGGCGGCCTGGCAGGCCGCACAGAAGGCGTTGGCGCTGATCGACCGCGTGTCGTACCCCGAGGCGCAGCTCATCAAGGCGGTCGCAGCGCGCTATTCCCCGGAACACACTGATGATCGCCGCGCGCTCGATGAAGCCTACGCATCGGCGATGAAGGAGGTGTATGAGCTGGATGTGAATGACGCGGATGTCGGCACCCTCTACGCTGAGTCACTGATGGATCTGCAGCCGTGGGATCTGTGGGCCAAGGATGGTTCGCCGAAGGGGCGGACCGAAGAGATCATCGCGGTTCTGGAGCATGCGCTGCGCATCAATCCGAATCATCCGGGCGCCAACCATCTCTACATTCACGCCGTCGAAGCGTCGCCGAATCCGGAGCGCGGAATCGCTTCAGCGGACCGGCTGCGCGATCTGGTGCCGATTTCGGGGCACCTCGTTCATATGCCGTCGCATATCGACGTCCAGGTCGGTGAGTGGGCGAAGGCTTCGGACACGAACGAACGGGCCATTGCCGCCGATGAACGGTATCGCCGTATTTCTCCGAAGCAGGGCTTCTATAGTGTTTACATGGCACACAATCGCCACTTTCTTGCGTTTTCATCGATGATGGAGGGGCGATATGCCCTGGCCATCAAGGCCGCGCGAGAGATGATCGATTCCATTCCGCCCGAGTTCATTCGCGATCAGGGCGCCTTCGCGGACCCGTTCATGTCGATTGTGTTTGACGTGCAAAAGCGCTTTGGACGATGGGATGACATCCTGCGCGAGCCGAAGCCGCGAGGCCGCCTGCCGATATCAATGGTGATGTATCACTTCACCCGTGGCGTGGCGCACGCCGCGAAAGGAAGTGTGGCTTCCGCAAGAAATGAGCAGAAGGCGATGCGTGCGGCTGTGAAGAAGGTTCCGGCCGGCGCGCTGACGGGTATCAATCCTGCGGAGAAAGTGCTTCAGATTGCGGATAAATTCCTGGAAGGGGAGATTCTCTATCGCGAGCGGAAGCTGGATGAAGCGTTCGCGGTGCTTCGCGAAGCGGTAGCGATTGAGGATGATCTTCTTTATATGGAACCGCCGGAATGGATTCAGCCGGTGCGTCATGCGCTTGGCGCATTTCTGACGGCTGAGAAGCAATATGCCCAGGCCGAGCAGGTTTACCGCGAGGATCTGAAGATCTGGCCGGAGAACGGCTGGTCGCTGCACGGTCTGGCGGTTTGCCTGAAGGCGCAAGGGAAAACGGCTGAGGCCGCAGACGTCGAGGCCCGCTTTGCGAAGGCCTGGTCGCGCGCGGATGTGTCGATCGATTCGAGCTGCTTTTGTGCTCCCGGAGCGCGTTCCTGTTGCGAGTTGGGGCGATGAGCCGTCGCGCGGGCTGCGTATTCATCATTGGGCGCTCTGGTGCTAAGATGAGGCGAGGAGGCGGATACCATGCCTGAATTTGTGAAGACGAGCCTGGCAGGCCGAATCGCAATAGTCACGATTGATCGTCCTGAACTGCACAATGCATTCAACGAGGTGGTCATTGATGAGTTGACGGCGGCGATGCGTGACAGTGGTGACAACGTGGATGTGCGCGTGGTGGTGCTGCGTGGCGAAGGCCGCAGCTTCTGTGCCGGCGCTGATGTGCACTGGATGAAGCGCATGGTGGATTATTCGTTCGACGAAAACGTCGCAGATGCCACGGCGATGGCGGAAATGCTGCGAGCGATTCGCGAATGCCCGAAGCCGGTGATTGCCCGCGTTCACGGTGCGGCGATCGGCGGCGGTGTCGGACTGGTTGCGGCATGTGACATCGCCGCGGCAGTACGCGGCGTGGTTTTCAGCCTGAGCGAGGTGAAGCTCGGCATTCTGCCGGCGGTGATTTCGCCGTATGTGATGGAGAAGATGGGGCCGGGGCCCATGAGGCGATATGCGCTGACCGCGGAGAAGTTTGACGCGGGTGACGCGCATCGGCTGGGACTGGTGTCGCACGTGGCGGAGGACGAGTCCGGCCTGGACGCTTGGATCGACGAAACGGCAAGGACGCTGATGGGCAACGGCCCGGAAGCGCTGGCAGAGTGCAAGCGTGTGCTTGCGGCGGTGCAGGAGAAGAAGAGCTGGGACGGCAAGCAGCGATTGACGGTCAAGCGCATTTCGCGGCGTCGCGTGTCCAGCGAAGGGCAGGACGGTCTGAAGGCGTTTCTCGAAAAGCGCAAGCCGGGCTGGACAGTCGAGGCATGATGGGTCGGGCGTCTCGACACACAGGTTCCGTCAATTGATCGCTCTTCAATCGCCCGGCTGGCGATCGCGAAATCTGAATTGCGTGCTGACCGCGGCGCCCATCGGACAATTCAGGAGGCTGTGTCGGTCTCGAGCCGACCGGAACGCAGGGGATTCATGTTCAAGAAAATTCTAATCGCTAATCGCGGCGAGATTGCGGTTCGCGTGGCGCAAACCGTGCAGGAAATGGGAATCGCCGCGGTGGCAGTGTTTTCCGAACCGGATCGGCACGGCGTGCATGTGACCCGCGCGGATGAGGCGTACCCGCTGGAGGGCGCCGCGTCGGCGGAGACGTACCTTCGCATCGACAAGATCATTGACATCGCGAAGAAGCATCATGTGGACGCAATTCATCCCGGATTCGGTTTTCTCTCGGAGAACGAGGATTTCGCGCAGGCTTGTGCCGATGCGGGAATCGTGTTCATCGGGCCTTCTCCATCCGTCATTCGCGATATGGGCGACAAGATCATCGCCAAGGAACGGTTCAGTGCGGCCGGCGTTCCAGTCGTGCCAGGCTGGTCAGGTGCCGCGGATGTGACGCTCGGCGAGTTGAAGTCGATTGCATCGCGCATCGGGTATCCCGTATTGATCAAGGCTGCGGCGGGCGGTGGCGGCAAAGGCATGCGGGTGGTGCGCAGTGAGGCCGAATTGCAGTCATCCATCGATGCTGCGCGGCGGGAGGCCGACTCCGCGTTCGGCGATGCGCGAGTCTTCATGGAAAAGTACGTGACACGGCCCCGGCATATCGAGTTTCAGATCTTCGGCGACTCGCACGGCAATGTCGTGCATCTTTTCGACCGCGAATGCAGCATTCAGCGGCGGCATCAGAAAATCGTCGAGGAATCTCCTTCGCCCGCACTCTCGGACACGTTGCGCGCAACGATGGGAGAGGCCGCTGTGCGGGCCGCGAAGGCGATCGGCTATGTCAATGCCGGCACCGTGGAGTTTATTCTGGATGAATCCGGCTCGTTTTATTTTCTTGAGGTGAACACGCGATTGCAGGTCGAGCATCCCGTCACGGAGATGGTTGTCGAGCATGACCTGGTTCGGGCGCAGATCATGGTTGCTTCGGGCGGACGGCTGCCCTTTGCGCAGGATGATCTGACACAGACCGGTCATGCGATCGAATGCCGTATTTATGCGGAAGATGCGTCGCGTCAATTCATGCCTTCCACCGGCCGAATCGAGCACTATGTGGAGCCGACGGGTCCGGGCATTCGCGTTGACAGCGGTGTGCGGGCGGGTTCGGAGGTGACGGTTCATTACGACCCGATGCTGGCCAAGCTCGTGGCCTGGGCCCGCTCACGCGACGAGGCGATATCGCGAATTGCTTCGGCGTTGCGGCGATATGTCGTCCTGGGTGTGACCACCAACATCGAGTTCCTGCACCGCGTCGTGACGCATCCGGCCCATGTTGCCGGTCGACTGCATACCCACTTTCTAGATGAGCACGCGGAGTCGCTGTGTGAGGAAGTGGCGCCGCCGCCGGATCTCGCATTGGCTGCCGCGACTCTGGCTTCAGGACGCGCACGGAGTTCGACGGGTCGAACGGCCGGTGCGACCTCGTCCGTACCGGGACCCTGGGAGGTCGCGGGCCATTGGCGGGCGTA
>JAHBXN010000015.1 GCA_019636475.1 Phycisphaerae bacterium | reverse complement strand
GGGTGAATCCATCGCGCCGCCGTGGGCAGGCTCCGCTCCGCTCGGTGCCCTCGCTGCGCTGCGCCCGCCCACGGCGAGTGCTTCGGACAGTGCTGGACTAACATAACAGGTGGACTGAAGACAGGGGGAAGGTCAATGTTTGGCGTTGGCTGGCAGCCATTTTGGAGACGTCGAGAAAGCAACTGCATCGATCGCGTCGAATCGTGAACTCGACTGTGTAACCCCTTCAATGCACACGACCGCGGCAGGAGCTATTCACTCTCACCGCGGTCGCGCGATTCCTGACGATCAGAACCGGTCCGAACCGTCGACTTGAACGATTCTTCTTGATTCTGAGCAGTTATTCAGTCCGTCGGTTGCTTACCAGGCGACGTAGGTCATCCGCGAGGCATTCGAGCGCACCTTGTTGTTGCGGACGTTCGTGCGCGTGCCGTTGGTGCGGCGGCCGTAGGTCCGGCCCGTCGTGTTGCGGGTCGCGTTCATCGAGCGACCGTATGTCTTGCTGCCGAAGTTCGAACCGGTCATGTTCTTGCGATTGCTCGGCTTGACAGCATTGAAGTTGGATGTGGTGTAACCGCGGGTGATCCAGGCGAAGGTGCCCCAGCCACAATTCTTCCACACCTTGCAGCACTGCTTGAGCTCGGTGCAGATGCGGGTGGCTTCATTCTTGAGGAACTGGCGCTCGGCCGGGGTGCATGCGACGGCATATCGTCGCTTGCATCGGTTGAAGAAGGCCTGCTTTCGCTTGATGTCCGCCTGATACGTCGCCTTGGTGATGTTTCCGTAGTTCGTCATATTCCTGAATCCTCTCATGAGATGAGACTTTAGCCCGAGGTCCTTTACCCGGTGCTGATGCAAGGGTCGGACATAAAGGAGCGCGGGTTAAGTTCCGAGCCGGGGAATTTTCGAGTATTCAGGCCGAATGTTGCATGCGGATGCGCCAGGGCGTCGATGGAAATCTGGCGTGCAAGAGCCAGCAAGTGCTGATATTAGCATGAGTTATGACTGTCGGGCTGCTATGGCGAGCATTCAGAGAAGCGCAGCGAAATAAAGCTGCGGATTCGGCGACCCACTTCTCACATCGGACGCCCTTCGCGAGTGAATGCGTCGTGCCTCAGCGCTATGGAGCGAATCAATCGAGTTGGAGAACGACTTTCGTCGCAATGATGACACCGTCGACGTCGTAGGCGCCGACGATCACGACGATATCGCCTTCGAGCAGATCCTCGAACGTCAACGGCTGGTCGCCGCTGTCCACGATTTCCGTGTCATCGAGGATGACAACCTCCAATTCGCAGTTCGACGCATGGATGATCAGCCGTCGATCGGCCGGACCATCGGATTGGTTGTCGTTATCCTCGTTATTGTTGTCGCTGTCATCGTTGTTGTTGTTGTTGTTGGAGATGGAATCATCACGAATCTCAATGATTTCACCCGGCTCCGAGATGAACGGCTTGCTTATGGTGGCCGATGCTCGCACGAAAACTTCCGTACGGAGAATGAACTTGTCGTTGCCGGTCTGCGTGACTTTTAACGCGTTGTCTGCCGGTCCCAACTTGAATTCAATGAGTTGATTCTCGTCGTCCAGGATTTCAAAATGATCGCCTTGGGTATTCAGGTCGATCTTACCGTTGGCGTTGAGTTGGATCATCTCTGTTCCAATGACTGTGTCGTCGGACTTGACAAACTCCGGTTCGCTGACGCGCAGTCGAAGTTTGTTGAACGAACCGACGGGAGCATCAGAGATACAGGCAAGAAACTCAGAAAAGTCGGGATTGATCAGGTTTATTCTTACGGGCGGCATGAGTTCGATTTCCCCATGCTCACCATCGCCGATCAACTCAACGCTATTCACGGTGAGGTTGATCTCTCGGTAGCCGTCGATCGGCCGCCCATGGACGGTAAAAACGACTCCGGCGATGCCTGCGTTATTATCGTTGTTGTTGTTGTTGGAGTTATGATTGCCGTTGCTGTTTCCGAAGGAATCAAGAAAGCGAATAATGGCATCCACCAGTGCCGGATCCAGCGTGTCGCAAGCCGGCGCGAACAGGGCCACCGAAGCCAGGACGATGGTGGACAGGGCGGTTCGTTTGAGTTTCTTTCGCATTTCCGGGCCTCCGTGGCTGGGTGAAAAATCATTCGCGAAGTTGACGACATTGATTCTACCATCTCTCGATTGACGACTTGAAACCGATCATATCGCGCGGGTACGGAGCAGATCCAGCACCCGGCCACCGAATCCTGCGACCTTTAAGTGCGGGAAAGACTTGTCGACTCCATTTGCGAGGGAACCGGGCGGAATCCCGCGTTGCCGCATCCGCAGACGGCGTCTAAAGTAACGGACTCCAGAAGGCCCCGCGAGCGAGCGCCACCAGGCTGCCGCGCCCGGAGAAAAGAGGTGCACCGATGTCCCGTACTGAGAACAATCCCATCGCAAATCAAGACCCAGAAGTCTGGAAGGCATTTGTCAGGGAAGAAGATCGCCAGCAGAACACGCTTGAGTTGATCGCCTCCGAAAACCACGTCAGCCCGGCGGTTTTACATGCCGCGGGTTCCTGCTTCACCAACAAGTACGCCGAAGGGTATCCCGGCAGGCGATACTATGGCGGTTGCGAAAACATGGACACGGTCGAGCAACTTGCGATCGATCGGGCCAAGGCGCTCTTCGGCTGCGATCATGCAAACGTTCAACCACACTCCGGCAGTCAGGCGAATCAAGCGGTACTTTTAGCAGCGATGAATCCGGGATCGAGGTTCGATGAAGCCGAACAGCGCGAAAAACAGCCGGATGTCCCGACGCGAACACCGGGTGACATGATCTTGTCTTTGCACCTGGATCACGGCGGACACCTTTCACACGGCAAGAATGTGAATATTTCCGGCAAATGGTTCCGCGTGACACACTACGGCGTCGAACGCGAAAGCGGTCGAATCAACATGAGCGAGGTGCGCCGGCTCGCCAATGAATGCAAACCGAAGCTGATTATCACCGGCGCATCGGCCTATCCTCGAATCTGGGATTGGGCCGCCTTTGCGGAAATTGCCCGGGAAGTGAAGGCCATGCTTATGGCGGACATCGCGCACATTGCGGGTCTGGTTGCGGCCGGATTGCATCCCAGCCCGGTGTCCGTGTGCGAATTCGTCACCACGACCACCCACAAGACCCTGCGAGGTCCTCGCGGCGGTTTGACCATGTGCAAGAGCGATTGGGCCAAGAAGATCGATAGCGCAGTCTTCCCGGGCTTGCAGGGCGGCCCCCTCATGCACATCATCGCCGCCAAGGCAGTGGCATTCGGCGAAGCGCTCAAACCTGATTTCAAAGTTTATCAGCAGCGGATCCTGGACAATGCCAAGGCGCTGGCGGAATCGCTCATGTCGCGCGGGCACAATCTCGTCTCCGGCGGAACGGACAACCATCTTATGCTGCTGGACCTGCGTAAGCGGTTCCCGAGCGTCACCGGCCAGATGGCGGAGGACTGGCTTGGTCTTGCTGGGATCGTGGTGAACAAGAACATGATCCCATTCGACGAACGCAAGCCGATGGAAACGAGCGGCCTGCGGCTTGGAACACCGGCATTGACGACACGCGGAATGGGACCGGGGGAGATGACCCGGATTGCCGACATGATCGATCGTGTCCTGTCTTCGGAGGGCGGAAAGAGCGCGATCGAGATGGTTCGTGCCGAAGTGCTCGAGATGTGCAAGCAGTTTCCGCTGCATCGCTGAACGCAAGGCATATTGTCCGGATGAGAGTGATCGTGCGTTCCAATGCCGATGGCGCGCTTAACGGTGCCCTCGTCGGCACGGAATCCAGCGTCATTCAAGGTCGAGTGTCGCTCGCGACGCACCGATTGAGGGTTCATTCATCCGGAATCCAATCCACGCCGCCTGCCGGGATCCGTCGAAATTCGACAGGTATCCTTGCAAGGACGTCATCATGAAAATCGTGATTCCCGGGGGCAGCGGTCAGGTAGGTACCATGCTGGCGAGAGCCTTCGTCGGCGGCGGTCACGATGTGGTTGTATTAAGTCGCGAGGATCGTTCGACCGCATGGCGGTGCGAATTGTGGGATGGGCGAACCCTTGGCCTCTGGGTGAGTGAGATAGACGGCGCCGACGTGGTCATCAATCTGGCCGGCCGCAGCGTCAATTGTCGCTACAATTCGGAGAATCGCCGGGCAATCCTGGAGTCTCGCGTCGACTCAACCCGCGTGGTAGGGGAAGCGATCTCGCACGCGAAGAAGCCGCCGCGCGTCTGGCTTCAGGCGTCCACCGCCACGATTTACTCCCATCGTCACGATGCCCCGAACGATGAGGCAACCGGAATGATCGGTGGCCACGAACAGGATGTGCCGGACACGTGGCGATTCAGCATTGAGGTCGCCCGTGCCTGGGAGACGGCGTGCAACGAAGCTGACACGCCTTGCACGCGTCGCGTGCTTCTGCGCTCCGCCATGACAATGAGTCCGGACCGGGGCGGAATTTTCGACACGCTCCTGTCTCTGGTTACGCGCGGGCTTGGCGGCACCGCGGGAGATGGTCGGCAGTATGTTTCGTGGATACATGAATTTGATTTTGTGCGGGCGATAATGTGGCTCATCGAGCACGACACCATCGACGGCCCGGTCAATCTGGCGTCGCCCAATCCGCTTCCAAACGAGCAATTCATGCGCATCCTGAGAGAAGCGTGCGGCGCGGGTCTGGCACTATCGGCAAGCGCATGGATGTTGTCGCTTGGCGCGATTTTCATGGGCACCGAGACAGAGTTGATTCTCAAGAGTCGGCGCGTGGTGCCCGGACGGTTGCTGGATGGCGGTTTTCAATTCGAATTTCCGGATTGGGCGGCTGCTTCCGCAGAGCTATGCCGACGATCGCGTACCGGCTGATCCCGAATACCCCTCGGAGTGGCTTTGGAATCTGATGAAATTTCCGCTGCGAAATGTCAATCTTCGTTTGAATTTGCCGCGGTCACGCGGGGCGCGGGCTCGTCCTTCGCCAGCGTGATTCGCCGAATCGCAGGCACGACCCGTCGCGGGAATGACTCCAGATACTCTGCATAATCGAAGCCGCTTTCGACTCCTTGGCGGATGTTGTCGATCTCCATGGCCAGACGGCGAAGTTCGCCTGTCATGGCAGCCGGCGGCATGTCCGGCGCATAGTACCAATGTCCTTGAACCTGTTTGAACGGCGCGCGGACGAGCGGCAGATGGTCGCCCTCCTGCAAAGTGACGGTCGCAAAATCCCCCTGGAACGACTGATTGAGGATATTCGTCTCCTTCGAGAAGACGCCGAGGTTGTTCTGCAGGACAGACAGGTTCCATGCGACGTACTCGGGGCCGCCGAATCGCTTCGTCGCAGCATCACGGAGCCGCGCGTCGGCCTCAAGTACCGCATCCAGTGCCCGCAGAATCTCGACGACCGAATCCCGGCGGTCGGCGACGATATGAGACGCAATGGCTACGTAATCTCGCGTTATGTGCAGCGTATTCAGACGCCGTGCGACGTCAGCCGGTCCGCGCGATGGAGCAGGAGAGACGACCGATTCGTCAACGCGGCCTGATCCTCCATTCTTGGCGTCGATCGACGCGGGCCGGTCGCACGCCGTCACTGAAAGCGCAGCGGTGCTGAAAAACAGAGTTGAAGCAATGCGAAAGCGAGTCATTTCCATGCTTTTGATATCGGGTTATTCGCCATGACATGTCGAACGAAATGATGGGCCCATACGTCCAATCAACCGCCTGAGTGGATTAGCGAAAGCGGCGGGGGCGTGGAGCGTTGAGTCGTTTGAGATTCGGCGCGATTGTGGTATGAAATACGGCCAATATCCGGATGTCCGGAGGCGGACAGCGCGATTTCCGCCGGCTTCCGCGCAAGATCGGCTGGCCGGCAGACTGCTCGCTGCCGAGCCATTCCAGCAGGTTTAGATTCGTAACGCGATGACTCGATTCGTACTGAACATGTTCCTCGTTGTTGTGGCCCTCAGCACGGCATGGCGAGTCGCTCACCTGCCTGATCGGCAGCCACCCGGGGTTGCCGATGGCAGGACGGCGCGCACGGATTCGGTTGCTGTGATCGAACCGACACCTTCAACGGCTCCCGCCAGGTTGCCTCTGTCCAACGGTCAATTTCGCGGTATGGCCATCCAGCTTCACGGCGGGGACGATGTTTACGAAAACTATCACCGACTGATTCCGGAAGTTGCCGAACTTGGGGCGGACACGGTGTTGTTCGTGGTTCACGGCTGGCAGACGCACGCCGGTTCGCTTGATCTGCATCTTTCGCCTCAGCGGACGGCAGCAGCTAAAGATTTCGGCCGTCTGCTGGACCTGGCTGCGCTGCACGGGCTTCGACGAATCGTCATGCCAATCGTCCTTTTGAAGAACCCGCGCGGCGGCGAATGGCGAGGGAAAATCGCGCCGCCGGGCCACGACTGGGATGCGTGGTTCAGTCGTTATCGGCAGTTCATGGTCCACTGGGCGGATCTGTGCGAGAAGCATAATGTGGAAGTGCTTATGGTGGGTTCGGAATTGATCAAAGCCGAAGCCTACACATCGCGTTGGCGCGAGACGATTCAGGAAATCCGTCAACACTTTCGCGGCAAGCTGGGTTATTCTTCAAACTGGGACCACTATCAGACAGATAAGATCGGTTTCTGGGGCGATCTCGACTATGTCGGAATGACGACCTATTACAAGCTTGCGCACGGTCCAAATCCGGAGATCGGCGAGATCGACGCAAACTGGGACCGCATCAAGCGCGAGATCCTTGCATTTCAGAAAGAGGTCAACAAGCCGATTCTTTTCACGGAGGTCGGCTGGTGCAGCCAGGAAGGGGCGGCGAAGGAAGGCTGGAATTACTACGCGAAGCAGGAAGCGACTGAAGGCGGCAGGCAGGAGCAGGCACGATTGTACCAGTCCTTCATGAAGGCATGGACCGATGAACCCTGCGTCGGCGGCATCATCTGGTGGGAGTGGGACCGCAGCGAGGGCGGCAAGGCCGATTACAACTACACGCCGCGAGGCAAGCTCGCCGAAACGATTCTTCGAATGTGGTTTGCAAATCGGAATCGGCCGAATGTCAACGGAAAAGAGATGCAGCCCGCGCCCGAGGTGAAACCGACCGGCGAATCTCCGCGCGAGAGCGATCGTTCCGCGCCGCCCTGAGACGGTAGCTACCTGATAGCAACGCCTTGCGGCTGTGTTCTCGCCTTTCCACGTTCCGCGAATAGAATCTCATCGCGTTACCCTGATTTGACATTCGCACTTGAGTGAGGGGATGGATTCACAGAATCGAAAGTACGATCCGGCAGGCGTCGCATGCGTGGTCGTGACGCTGCTCGGATGGTCCAGCGTTCTCCTGTTTCTCCGCCACCTCGCCCCTTACATCGATGGCTGGTCGGCGAATGGCTGGCGATACGGCATGTGTGCGGGCGGACTGTGTCCCTATCTTCTCATTCGGCAGTGTCGAGGGCACGCCGATTGGCATTTGTGGCGGCGGGCGATCGTACCGTCGGTATTCAATTGCATCGGACAGACGTTTTTCGGATTTGCGGTTTACTACATTGAGCCGGGACTTGCGGCCTTTCTGCTGCGGGTCTCGCTCGTGTCGTCGACACTCGGCGCCTTCACGCTCTTTGCGGATGAGCGTGTCCTGGCACGGAGCTTGCTTTTCTGGTCGGGTCTGTCCCTCATTGTGATCGGTTCAATCTGCACCGTGGCTTTCAGCATACATCCGGTCGCCGGCAGCTCCGGATTCGGGATGCTGCTCGCGGCGGCGGCAGGCGGATTCTTTGGATTGTATGGGGTGTCAGTCAGATACTTCATGCGCGGTGTGCGACCGACTGATTCCTTTTCAGCCATTGCGACGGTCACCGCACTCGTGATGATTGGATTGATGTTCTGGCGAAGCCCCACGCGCGGGGCCTGCGTGCTGGACCTGTCCGCGATGAATACGTTCTGGATCGTGCTGTCGGCTGTGATCGGCATCGCAATCGGGCACATTTTTTATTATGCGGCGATCGCTCGATTGGGCGTTGCCGTCGCGGCCGCGATCGTGCAACTCTCGCCGTTCTTCTGCAGTCTTGGTTCGATTTATCTCTTTGGTGAGGTTCTGACGCCGGGGCAGTGGATCGCCGGAGCGGGAATGGTGTTTGGTGCGAGTCTCCTTATTCGGTCGGAGCAGCGTCGAGGCCGGGAAGCTGCGCCGGAGGGACTAGCTGCCTGCCCAATCGAGCTCGAGGCGGATGTTCCGGCTCGGACCATTCGCGTCGCCAAGGATATCTAGGCGAACCGCTCGGTTCGGCGATTTCCGATGAGGGTTTGCATGTCGGTTGACGCAACTGCGATCAGACTTCTCTCGGCCTGGCTAATGGAGGCGCGACGCGGGGTCGCATTCACCGGCGCCGGCATCAGCACCGAAAGCGGGATTCCCGACTTTCGCAGCCCCGGTGGCGTCTGGTCAAAGACGACACCGGTCTATTTCCAGGATTTCCTGGCCGATCCGGATGAACGCCAACGATACTGGGAAATGCGGCGGCTCAGTGTTCCGTCGTTTCTGTCCGCCAAGCCCAACGCAGGCCATGCCGTCCTCGCGGCACTGGAATCCGGTGGCGCACTTTGCGCCGTGGTGACGCAGAATATAGACGAGCTGCATCAAAGAGCGGGCAGCCGACGCGTTCTGGAAATTCACGGCACCGCCATGAAGGTCCACTGTATCGAATGCGACAAGCGATGGCCTTGCGAGGTGATTCAGCGCCGGAGTGAACTCGGCGAAACGGATTTTCGCTGTGATGAGTGCGGCGGTTTGCTCAAGTCGATGACCGTGTCATTCGGACAGGAAATGCTGCCCGGCGTCTGGATGGAGGCGAGGCAGTTCGCGAGGCATGCTGATCTGATGTTGGCGATCGGATCGAGCCTGGTGGTTTATCCAGCGGCGGAATTGCCCCAGATCGCACGCCAGCACGGCGCGCGGCTTGTAATTATCAATCGAGATCCGACGCCGTTCGACGAGATCGCTGACCTGGTGATTCATGCCGGCATCGGCCAAACCCTGACGGCCGTCGCGGATCAGTGTGGCATTCAGATACCAAGCTGCTGATCCGTCGATGTACTAGTTGATGTGTTATTTGGCGATGCGGCCGAAACGGTCCAACTGGTGCAGCGCCGCCTTAAGATCCTTCGGCATTGTCGCTTCGAAGTGCAGCCTTGCGCCCGTGGTGGGATGCTTGAATTCCACGGTTGCGGCATGAAGACTGGCTCGCTCGATCAATGGCTTCTCCGGGCGACGGCGGCTCCTGCGATAGCCCGCCTTAAAGGCCGAGAGCATGAGCTTTGATGACCCGCCATGAAGCGAATCGACCGCCAGAGGCAAGCCGACATCGTGCAGTTGCGCGCGGACCTGTTGTTCAAGACGCGTTCGGGGCCGGCATTCAAGCAGCGCAAATCCGATGAAGCTGTCCCGAACTTGCCAATCCGTTCTTGCCGGCTGGCCATGCTCAGGTGCGACTCGGACCCGCCCGCTCTTGGGCAGTGTCACCGGACGATCCAGCGTACCGGACTCGGATCTCACCATACCCCGAACCAGCGCGAGAAATGTGACCGACATTGTACCGGCGTCAAACTGATCGATCATCGCATCTCGCACGGCCTCGCGTCGCGCAACAATCATGACACCGGAGACATCCGGTTCGACGGAATAAACCGGGAAGAGCTTCGCGGGATCGTCGCCGAATCTGGCTGAGAGCAAATCGACGACGCTCGAGTCATCCAAGAAGCCGCCTTCGAAGAAAACGCCGGCGGGCTTGTCGATTGCAAAAAAATCCTCGTCAGTATGGAGGATGTCCAGTTTCGGGCGGCGCGGGCGTCTTTCGCCGTCTTCATCGCCGAATGCTGCATTCTCTATCGACTCGAAATCCTGATCCATGATAATCCGTGGCATTTGTGACGCTGCGATGGGGGTTCGAACCACCCACCCGCGAAGGGTTTGGCGTGTGGCGCGCGACCTTCAGCCTTTCTCATCAATCCATTGCGACATCCATCCGGATGAGGGGGATGATACTCACGGTGCGAATGTCGTCCACTTTGATCGGCGGCTCGACGACCACATCCGCTACCAATCGGCGCGACGGGTCCTCGACGATTTCCTTGACACGCCCGACGATCATCGGCACCGGGAGTCCCAATTGTCCGGGAGCGCTGTAAACGAGGTCGCCCACTCGAATGCCACGTGTGCGATCGGGACGAATCGGCGCTTCGCTGGAATCTGACGATTCAGGCAGTCCGGCTTCCCGATCGATGAAACGATAGTCCACGTTTCGGATTACCATTTCGCCATGCCCGCGCCCGCTGACGCTGCACGGATATTCCACGGCGACAAATCGATCGGCTTCGAATCCGCCGACCTGTACTCGCAAAGGCGCGCTGCCGACATCTGTAAAAAGGCAGACCCGTGACATAAATGGACTGACCTGCTCCACACGGCCGAGCAGGATCTCCCGGGAAATCACCGCGCAGCCGGCGTCGACCCGATTTTCGGTGCCGCGATTCACGAAGAATCGCGACGCCACCCAATCCTGCGGACTCACGCTCGAGTTCGCCCCTCGCTCAAGAAGGAGCGAGTCACGCCATTCGACGATGTCACGTCCAACGACGTTCGCATGCAGGGCATCCGGAAATCGCTTGGTCCGAAGTGCTGAGAGTTCATCGTTTTCCGCCTCGAGTTGCAGAATCTGGCCGGCCTGGGATGCGACTTGATTCTCCAGCGCCACGACATATTCGCGAAGTTCTCGATCCGGCTCGCTGACACGTCGTATCGATCGAGCGCCCTGGTAGGTCAGGAAATAGACCACATCCTGCAATGGAACGAGTAATTGAGTGCCGTGTCGCGCGCCGTCGGTGGCTCGCGGAGGCAATATGAGACTGAGGGTCGACAGTCCAAGTAGCAACCAGAAAACAGTTTTTTTCGATGGCTTGTATTGACTCAAACGCATGCGCGTATGATACGCGCTTTCATTGGTGTTGCCGATGCCAGTCTGTCGAACGAGGGACGCCGCGCAAAAACCGGCGCGCGTTCAACTGTGCGTGGATCAAACATTCCGGCCCGATTCGATCGGACGCACTCGGTTTGCTCGATAGGGTGCGGTCTGCGAGTCCGGTCGCCGCGCGTTAGTCGATTTGAGTGGGGTGGGGTCGACCGACTGGTTCAAAGGACGACTCAATATCCGTCCCAGCCCACGCATCATCCAGGCTTCTGGATTCGCCGGATTAGGGAAACTGGTGTAAATGGGTGGTCTGGGCTAGATGCGAAGACTCTAAATACCTATTTGCCAAATGGTTGCGCGAATCTTAGTTTGAAAGTGGTTCATGACTGACGCTCGGACGTCGGCATCTTCTTCCATGACCGTTCCGTTTGGTTGCTTGGGAGGTCGGGACCGCCACCCGGCCTCCCGTTTTTTTTACAGACCCCAGTCGGCCCAATTGCGACGGCCTACGACCGATACTCAGCGGCCCGGTTTCGCCGTCCCCGTTCATCCGTAGAATGGGCCCGGATGAACAGAAAGAAGCTCGGCGACTACTCGACTTATCTCGTCCTCAGGTTTGTATCCATCGTGATCGGTGCGATGCCGATGGAGACCTCGTTGCGGATGATGCGTGGGCTGGGTCGGATATGGTTTCATCTTCCGTATGCGATTCCCGAAAGCCGTATCCCCGACTGGTTGGCACGAAATCGCTCGATGCGATGGCTGGTCTCGCTATCGAATGCCGGCAATCGGATCCTCGTGCGCTTTCGCGAACACCGTCGCCGCGCCGAGGAACACATTCGCACATCCTTTCCTGAAATGGCGTCCGAACAGATTTCGGAGATCGCGCTGTCCAGCATGCAGCATCTGGCCATGCTGGCTGTCGAAGTGCTTCGAACTCCGCGGCAACTGACAGTCTGGACCTGGTCCCGTCATGTGGAGCTTCGGAATCTTGAGGATGCTCTTCGAATTCTGCTTCAGAAGCGCGGCTGCATCATGTTGACCGGTCACTACGGCAACTGGGAAGTGCTCGGATATGTCCTCGCGATCCTCGGTTTCGACATCGTTGCCGTCATGCGCCCGCTGGATAATGAGTACATCAATCGTTATCTACTGGATCGTCGTGAAGCCAGCGGCCTGACACTCCTGTACAAAAAGGGCGCGACCCGTTCCGCCCCCGATGTGCTCGATTCGGGTGGTGCGCTGTGTTTCATTGCGGATCAGAACGCGGGCAAAAAGGGCGTGTTCGTTGATTTTTTTGGACGCAAGGCGTCCACTTACAAATCGATCGCCTTGTTGGCGATGGAATACAGCGTGCCGATCATTGTCGGATGCGCGCGCCGCGTCGGACGAGGGTTTCGCTATGAGATATGCGTGCAGCGGATCATTCGCCCGGAAGAGTGGGCTGTGCAGGACGATCCGCTGATGTGGATCACGCGGGAATACACGAAGGGGATCGAGGACATGGTACGCGAAGCGCCGGGGCAGTACCTCTGGATCCATCGGCGATGGAAATCCCGGCCGAAGGACGAGTCTTAGCTTCGACAACCGGCGTGCGGGTGAAGGTTGGCACGCCTAAGATGGCGGATGAAAGACAAGCGGCTGACAATGTCTGACTGGTCCGGCGATGCTCGCCGCGGGCACCGCACAATTGAGGGCAGGAAATCATGGCGGATACAAGTCGAATTGAGCAACTGGAAAAGGTCGTCGAGCGGGATCCCAATGATGAACTGGGGCAGTTTGCGCTGGGCACCGCGTATCACGACGCGAAACTTCATTCAGAGGCCGGGCCGTGCTTTCAGCGTGTCCTCGCCATCAACAGCCAGAATTCAAAAGCATATGAGATGCTTGCGATCACACAGAAACTCACGGGCCACCCTGACCTGGCCATCCAGACCGCGACCAACGGCTATCGCATTGCGCATCGGCGTGGTGATGTGATGCCGATGAAGGCGATGGAGCTGCTGCTGAAGGAGCTGGGCGCATCGGTTCCGGTGGTCGGGGAGAAGATCGAGAGTTCCGCAAGCCCGACGTCGGTCGCCGGCGGCACCTTCTCTTGTCGTCGTTGTGGCGGGCCGGGGCCGCAACTCCCGAAAGTGCCGTTCAAGGGCGCACTGGGCCAGGTCATTTTTGACACGGTCTGCCAGATGTGCTGGAAAGAATGGGTCGGGCAGGGCACGAAAGTCATCAACGAACTCAGGCTTCAGATGTACGATCCAACCGCGCAGGACCTATATGATCGCCACATGAAAGAGTTCCTCATGATCGAGTAGCGGACCTGATGGCGGCGATGCCGTGAGGTTTATGATGGATGGGTGGGGCCAGGTCCGCAGGCTGCGAGGGAGGCAGTTCATGCCCGGGCCCCGCTTTGCCGATTTCAGAAGACGGGGTGTACGCACGAGGGCTTCACGCCGCACCGATCTTATGATTTGGGGAGCGAGTCATGTTTGATCCGATGACAGTTATTAACGGCCTGTTTGCCACGGGCTCGCAGTTTGTCGGCTTTATTCTGGAAGTCTTCTTCGGTCCCTTCATCCTCGTCGTTCTAGGGCCGCTGGCTCGAATCGGCGAGTACTTCAGCACGCTTTGAAGGACGGTCATTTCGTCGGCCGCCATTTGCCCTTACACTTCTTCGCTTTGATCGGCGGTCCGGCGCGAGGTTCCTCGCCCGTCGTCCGCGATCGGTGCGAGGAGTTCGTCGCTGATGGGCATGTTGGGGCCTTCCCTTTCTCGAGGAGATTTGCCTAAGCAAGGCGCCTCCCCGATTCAGTTTCTTCGAATTCTTCAGTACGCACGGCCGTGGAAGAGCTATCTCGGGCTTGCCGTCTGCTGCATCATTTTCGTCGCTGCGACTTACTCGATCAGCATTCTGGCTCTGCTGCCGCTTATCAAGGTGATTGGTGAAGAGCAGTCCATTCCGAATTGGATCAATCAGAGCGTCGTCGAGGATCGTCTCTCGATCGAGCTGGCGGAAGAGAAGGTCTCCGAGACCGAACGCCGCATCATCGTCCGTCGCGCGCCGAAGGATTCCGAACTTCACAAACAGGTCCACATCGGCGATCGCCTGATTAGAGCGAATGATGCCGTCGTGTCGGATGCAATCTTCAAACAGCTTGCCAACGCGCCGGATGACGCGACAGCTCAACTTACGTTTCAGCCGGAAAATCAGAGCGCCACGCCGATTGTTGTCAGTGTGCGGATGGCCGACGCGAGTTGGACGAACCGCTCCGCCCGCATCGTTGCGGACTGGCTGCCGGCTGGTGACACGCGCGATGCACAGTGGCGCATACTTATCATACTCACCGTCGCGGTACTCGTTGTCAGCGCTATGGGCGGCTTCTGCCGATTCTGGGGCGAGTATCTGATCGCCTATGTCGCCGGCCTCGTTGTGATGCGCCTCCGCAAGATCATGTATGATCGCGTCCTGAGGCTTCCTCTCGCGCATTTCGCCCAGCACGGCATCAGCGATCTGATGACGCGTTTTGTTCAGGATAGTCAGGAGATCTACCGCGGTCTTGTGTTCGTTTTTGCCAAGTCGCTTCGTGAACCGCTGAAGGCCGGGTTTGTCATCCTGGCGGCGCTGATTATCGACTGGCGCATTACGCTGATTGCCATAATCGGTGCGCCCATCGCCGGCATATTCATCCGTCGATTCGGCAAGAAGATTCGACGCGCTAACAAGCAGCTGCTTGGCAGTTACGGGCGGATGCTGGGAGCATTGAGCGGATCGCTTGGCGGGGTCCGAGTTGTCAAAGGCTACGCGATGGAACTGTACGAGCGACAGCACCTCCACGCAGTGGATCGCGAAATCCTGAAGCAGCAGCTCCGGATCGAGCGAACTGAAGCGCTGGCCAGTCCGATGTTCGAGGGCGTCGGGCGAATCGTTGCAACAATCGCGATATTCTACTTCGCACACCTGATGTTCATGCGCGAGATGACGTTTTCGAAGTTTGCGACGCTGGCGGCGTGCATGGCGGGCATGTTTGATCCCGTCCGAAAGATGGCGTCCTTCTACAATCGTATGCAGCGGGCCAATGCGGCATTGGAACGTGTGTATGAAGTCATCGATTTTCCGGTTCAGGTGCCGGACGACCACACGCGGCCGTCGTTGCCGCCGCTGGCGGATAAGATAGAGTTTCGCAATGTCCGCTTCCAGTATCCAAGCGCCGAAACCCCCGCGCTGGATGACATCTCGCTCGTGATTCAGCGCGGTGAGCGGGTAGCGTTTGTGGGACCGAACGGCTCGGGCAAAACGACGTTGCTTTCGCTGCTCATGCGATTCTTTGACCCGAACGAAGGACAACTCCTGTTCGACGGACGCGACGTGCGAGAGTTTTCCCTGCGGTCGCTTCGCAGGCAAATGAGCCTCATCACGCAGGACAGCGTGGTCTTCGCGGACACGATTGCGAACAACATCGCTTACGGAGATGACAGATTGCTCAGGGCGCTGGTGCTTCGCAATCGGCATCCGGATCGAAACTATCCGGACTGCGGCGGTCTGGAGCGTATCACCGCGGCCGCGAAGGCGGCCTACGCTGACGAGTTCATTCGCGAGAAGCCGCAGGGTTACGACACGTTTGTCGGCGAGCACGGTGCTCAGCTTTCCGGTGGACAGAAGCAGCGCATCGCGATTGCGCGCGCCATTCTGCGAAACGCGCCGATCTTCATTTTTGACGAGGCCACCAGTCAGATCGACGCAGAGAGCGAGAAGAAGATCCATGATGCAGTGGAGAAGTTTCTCGAAAACCGTACGGCACTGATCATCGCCCATCGATTCTCCACCATTCTGCAGGCCGACCGCATTGTGGTCATGGACAAGGGTCGGATTGTCGACAGCGGCACGCATGAGGAACTGGTCCAGCGATGCGAATTGTATAAGAGTCTTTATGGCAGCCAGATTCTCGGCGGAGAATTGCCGCATACAAGCTGATATTTCCAGGGCGATATGCGAGTGAATTGAGCGTGGCACTGCACTTCGTCATCCCTGCGTATTCGTCCGTATCGATCTGCCGGTCGCGAACGCACGGCCTTGAACAGCGGCCAGAAATTCTTGTTTTTTTGTTGACGCCCAGGATGCCTTCCCATTAGCATTCAAAAGTCGGGCGCATGAAGTCCATTCTTGACGGAGGAGACCTCATGATTAGACGATCAGTTGCACGCCACACACGTTACCCTTTCTCTCTCTTGCTTGCTCTTATTCGTGGGGCTTGAACCAGGCCGGGGCGGCAGCGCCGCAAGAGCCTCTTGTCCGCCGCAATGGTGCTGGGGCGAGGGGGACTTTGTCTGTGTGTGGAATTACGACGAATCTGACTGTAATCACGAATACCTGATTGCGATCGGTCCGTGTCAGTGTGAAACGAACTCGACCTGCACCGGGGTCTGGATTCAGCAGATTGCGCACGAGGAACTTGTCTTCGAGGATACGGGTCTCCCGCGGCCGGAAGGTCAGTGCATCGAGATTCCGTGCGGGGTCTGCTATTCCAGACAGTACATCCTCTGTCGAGCTGTGCTTTTCTGTCTAAACGAGAATCTGGAAGCGCGATGCAACCCATTTTCCGAACAAATCCAATGTTTGCCAAGGATCAAGATCAGCTTCTGGGGTGACTATTATGTTAATTGTCACCAACCGTGCTGCCTGGATCAGGTCTGACTACAAACGTGTCGGGCCGTCGACCCAATTGTACACCGAGTCATTCGTGACACGGATCTTTGCGTTCGAGTCGAAATCATGCGTTTTCTACAATCCTGCATACTGAGCTTGCTCCATTTAGGCGGCTTAAAGGAGTAGTTCCATGTTGATGCTTGCGACCGCCATGCTGGCCGTGTTGTCGATCGGAGATTCCGACGATTCCCGAATCCCCGAGACCTTTATTCGTGCATTCGAAGCGAGAATGAAGCCGCGCACGGCTCTTATCTCATACCACCGGAAGGACTATCACCCGGGCATTGCCGGGCGATCCATGCGATTTGACGTTCGAATCAGCGGCGATGATCTGTACTGGCGCAATAAGGGCGATGAAGACGGCATTCGAGTTCAGGATGCCCAAACCGGTCGAAAGATGATCGGCGTAAAAGACGCATGCGCCGACCAATTGACGATCTGGAATCGGGCGACAAAGGAAGTCTGGAGCCGCTGCGAGGGCAGTAACGGAATGTTACTGTTTCATGTTGATGGACTGAGTGTCGTGATTTCAGAAACGCTTACCGACCCGCGATGCATCGGCCTGTATGGTGCGGATCAGCGCATGAGTTCACCGATGGACATGCTTCGTCGATTTCAATCGAATCCATATCCAACCAAGTGGACGGAAACGATTGAAGAGAATATCCACGTTCTAAAGCAAGAAATTCGCGGCCATGACGAATCCGACCTTCGGCGATCGATTTCGATATATACCATTGATCCGGAAAAGGACTACGCGATTCTGGAAATAAACGAATACATGGTTGACGAGAATGGCAAGCGGGAACACGTCGCTCGCACCTTGAATACACACGAGAAATTTGACGGCCGCTGGTGGATCAAGTCTTCCGAGTCAGTGTTTCCTGTCATTGGCGGGAGTAATCAATATGTGATCGAGCACGCGGAATTTGATCGTCCGGAGCATCCGAAGCGGCTGGATCCGGATCTTTGGGAGGTCCCGCCGGGTGTAATGATTACCTCGCACTTTCGTTACGACGAAGGGCTTCGTTACCAGCGGGCTCGATACATTGGTGGAGGGGGGCATGTCGAGGAAGATCAGTGGCAACAGATTCAGGATCAGTACGATAACGAATTGCTTCAGGCGTTCTGGCAGCGAAACGGCTTCAACCGCGACACGCGATATCCGGCATGGTGGAATTTCAGTGACAAGTCTTACGGACTGGATGGCGTGGAACATCAGCCGGACTTGTGGGAAGCGTACGTTCGCCGCTGGATCATCCGACATACACCGCTGCCGCTCAGTCGAAGTACAAGCCCACTGACGCCCGGTCTGCGAGATGAGCAGGTCAATGCCGCCTGGGCTATTCTAAAGGACTGCCGGAAGTCGGCCGCTCCGATTGTCGAGAGAATGCGGAAGCAGAGTGAATCGGACAGCGGACAAGGACAGAAGGCTGCGCCCGCAGAGGAGCTCAAGTCATCCAATGCGTCGAACTCCGCGCCGGAAATGAGCCGAGAAGAACAGGAACTGGCTGCGATATTCGAGAAGCTCAAGCAACGGCTGCCGACCGTCCTCTCAACAAAGCAGCAGGCGTCCGAAGCAGAATCGGGCAAGTCTCGATAGATGGGCAGGGTCGCCGGCGAATTAATCAGCCACGACGCAGCAGCAGGACTGTCGTGTCTTCCGGGCTCTCGCCACCGACAAGAAACTCATCCAGATCAGTCGCCAGTTCCTTGAGTACGTGGCTCGGTGTGTCTCCCAACCCGTCGCAGACAATATCGCACAGCGCGTCGATGCCGAACGCCTGTCCCGACGCGTTGCGGGCGGATTCGACGCCATCCGTTGCGAGGACGAACGAGTCACCTTCGCCGAGCAGGAGCGGCACCACTTCGAACGGGGTGCCACGGGCCTGTCCAACGCCCGGCGTCTGGCCGGTTGCGATTCGCTCCGCAGTTCCGTCAGATTGGACTCGGCCGGCAATCACATGAGAGCCGGCGACGCAGAGGTGGACTTTGCCGCTGCCGGGCCATACGCGTGCGACCGCCAGATCGACTCGCGTCTTGACATTGCCGTCGTCCAGCATCCAATTCAGCGCTCGCGCAAAGAGATGCGGTGCTTCGCCATAAAGCACGGCCGACCGGAAAGCCGCTCGAATCTCGCCGAATTTACAGGGCACGAGATGCAGCGGCCAATGCACACGCGCGAGAAGGAGTGCCGCGGTTTTATCGCGAAGCTGGATGACATCGTAGAGGTCCGTGCAGTTCTGTTCGCCGATTCGACGATAAGCGGCGACTTGCATCTCATCCCACTGTGGAAGGGCCTTGGGAGTGAGGGCATCCTGCGTTGCACGAGCGACCGTCAGTTCAGTCGCGGCAGCCGACCTGCGACTCGATGTCATTCGATTCAGAACCGCCTCGAGGGGAATGGCTGCGGCGCAGGCGAAGGCCTTCAGTGCGATCAGCGATTTTTCGTCGTAGATCGGATCAGCCGGATCGACTTCGAGGTACAACATTCCGAGGGTGAATTTCGTGCCGACGATCGGTACAGCCATGGCGGCGCCGACAATCGGATCCGGTGCTTGAGGCGTGCAGATATGATGAGCGAACTTGATGCAGCGAGGTTCGGTTATCTCGCTGAATCGGGGGCGCTCGATTGGCGTTCCGTTCTGCGACTGGCCGAGCGCCCAATCAAACGTGCCCTTCTCCGCGCATCGAATGGCGATCCAGGCCCGGCGGGCGGCGAACATGTCAATCGCGCTGGCCAGCACCAGCGGCAGCGACTCACCGGCGTGGGCGGCATCATTCAGAGCCAGCGTGAGGCGGGCAACCCTTTCCAACTGGTCGCGCGTCAGTGAGAGATCCACTTCGTCCTTCAGTATGATCGAGTTGAGCGGGAGGCTCTCAGCGTGACTCTTTGCGATCGCCATGATCCGATCGTGATGAAGCTCTTCGCGGCTGCGGTCCGGATCAAGATAGAACTTGATGGAGAACTCGCCGCATTCAATCTCGTCCGCGTGTCGCAGCCTGGCTTTGTTTTTTTGCACAGCGCGATTAAGGCAGGTCGGGACGGAATGCTCGAGCACTTCGAGCCACCATTCACCGGCGTCGTCCTGAAGGATATTAGCTTGGTGCTTGCCGAGGCGCGGGTCGGGCAGGTGGACATGACACCGCGAGTCAGAGCCGATCGTGATGAGGCCCGATCCCTCCATTTTCAGACTGTTGCGCAACCGCTGGTTCTCGAGAATCATCAGTCGCATCGTGACGACCTCCTACTTCTCGTGCGATGCCATGATGTGCGGACGTCACGGCTCCCGCGGGCAAAGACATGGCGACCGGGCACCGGCGACCCGGTAAAATAATACGTCGTGGTCGGAATGCGGGCAATCAAATTTGTGACGAAATCAGGCCGAGGCGCCGGCGTACCGCTTCAATCCGGCGCGAAAAAGCCACGAAGCGCCGGCAAACGCCGCGAGCGCAAGGACTGCGGCCACAATCGGCACGGTCGTCGTGATCCCGGTGGCCGAATCTCCGAGCAGGCTGGCGGCCGGGAAAGTCGTAATGAAAGCCAGCGGAATGAGATAGGTCAGCCCCCAGCGCAGCCAGGCGGGATAGATCTGTACGGGATAGCGGCCGGCCTCAAACACGTTCCAGAAGATCATCTCGATATTCTCGAGCCGCACGAGCCAGAAGCACACGCCAGCCAGTGCGAGCCATATCGCATAAACGATCGCGAATGAGGCCGCCATCATCAGGACAAAGAGGGCGAGCTTATCCAACGGAATGGCGCCGAGCAGTCGATAACACCCGACGGCCGCGACGGATCCGCCCAAGACAACGTCCGTGATCCGCCAGAAGACAAATTCCCGAACGCTGACGTGAAACTGGGCATCGAGCGGCTTAAGCAGAACAAAGTCCAGCGTTCCGTTGCGAATATCCTCCATGACCCGGCGCATGTTCGGTACGATGAACATGCGAATGCCCCCTGCGACGATTCGAAACACACCGACCAGAACCAGCATATGATCCGTCTTCCAACCGCGAAGTTCGCCGGTGTTGGAAAAAACCGTCCAGACAGTCAGGAGCTCGGCACAGAGATGGCCGATTGAGACCAGAAGCCGCGAATAAAACTCAAAACGGTATGCGGCAAAATTCTGAACGCTGACGCGCACAAACAGCCAGACCAGTGAGAATGCTCGCGTCATGGTCTATCCGCTCACCGCCGTATAGCGCTTGAGGCCCGCTGCCCAGGTAATCCGGAATGCGGCAATTGAGACCGCGATCCAGCCGCATTGAATCAACAATCCGATGCATGCGTCCGTCGGCGTCAATCGCCCGCCGATGAAGAGCTCGGTCGGAAATTCATACATCCATTTGAACGGCATGATTCGAGCAAGGCTCTCGATCGGCTTGGGCAGCGCCTCGACCGGTGCGAACCGACCGCCAAGGAACATGCACAGTCCGAAGTACACTTCGCCAAGTGCGTCAATCTTCGGTGCCCAGAACGCAAACAGGGAAACAACATAGCAGAGGACAAAGGCGAGAATCGCACCGAGCGTCAATGCGATGACACCGAGCAATATGCTCCACGCGGTCGGCTGGAAGTGAGGAGTAACGACCCACGCGAAGATGATCCAGACCGGAATCGTGAACATCAGCGTGACAACCTTGTACGCCAGGTTTTCCGCGACGGATCGCCACATCGGCAACGCAGGTTGAAGCAGCATCGGCGACAGGGCGCCGGTGCGGACAAAAAAGCCCATCTGGTAGACGTCCCACGCGCCGGTCAGGTGGCCGACAATCATCATGATCAGGAAGTAAGCCGCCAGACCACCGCGGTCGTAACCGGCAATTTCATGACTTGCGCTGCCGCCTGCCGCAGCCGACCACATGGCGTATAACACGGCCGGATTGACGATGCCCCAGATGCTCCAGAGCAGCACTTCGCCTCGGTAGTGCATCATCACCGCCAGGTGCGCCCGAAGGTGCGCTCCCAATGCGCGCATCGAGGCTTTCATGAGGTGGATGCTCCCTTGAACACGCGCGAGATGACATCCTCGATCGGCGGGTCTTCAATCGTCAGATCCTGAACCGCCAAATCGGTCAGCAGCTTTGCGGTGACGGCTGCCGCCGCGCTTTTGTGCACGCGCAGAGCGAGCTTGCGCGGTTCCTGGGTCAGCACTTCACCCAGAGTCGCAAGATCGTATCCGTCAAAGTCACGATCGAGGTCAATCTTGATAACCTTGAAGGGTGCAAGTTTTCGCGACAGGTCGGACAGCGATCCGTCGAAGAGAATCCTGCCATGATCGATGACGATGATCCGTTTGCAGAGGGCGGCGACATCGGCCATGTAATGGCTCGTCAGGATGATCGTTGCGCCATGCTCGCGATTATAGTGGTGTATGAACTCACGAATGCGGGCCTGCATGGCGATATCGACGCCAATGGTCGGTTCATCGAGAAACAGCACTGACGGCCGATGCAGCAGCGACACGCAGATCTCGCATTTCATGCGTTCGCCGAGTGACAGGGACCGCACCTGCTTCTTGATTACATCACGCAGCTCGAGCAGTTCGAGCAACTCGTCAAGCGATCTCTGGTATTGCTCTTTCGGCAGACCATAGATCGAAGCATGCACCAGGAACGAATCGATCGCGGGGAGGTCCCAGTGCAACTGGGAACGCTGTCCCATGAGCATGCTGATCTTTTGCAGGTAGCTGCTCTCACGTTTCCACGGCGTGTGATCCAGCACGCGAGCGTCGCCGCTGGTTGGGTGGAGCAGACCGGATAGCATCTTCAGCGTCGTGGTCTTCCCAGCGCCGTTCGGGCCGAGAAATCCGACAATCTCGCCGGCTTCGATCGAAAACGAAATATCGTTGACCGCGCGAACTTCTTTGTAGCGCCGCCGGAAAATGCTGCGGACCGAAGCGCTGAAGCCGCCCTCGCGCTCAGGCACAGAGAAGGTCTTCGTCAAGTGGTGGACATCAATTTGCGGCATTGCGTCTCAAACTTTCGTGAACGTCCGCCTACTCGGATGGCAGCAGTCCGAATTCGAATCGGGTCGGAAATTCTGTCGAGCGATACACCCGCTGCGTCGCTTTGATGAAGTCCGTTTCATCCGCCATGTAGATGTTCTCGACGAATTTCTGGGGATTGCGGTCGATCAGTGGAAACCAAGTGCACTGAATCTGGATCATGATACGATGGCCGGGCTCAAACGTATGCAGGATGTCAAGGAGCTCAAGGCGGATATTCGTCGGCTCGTCTGGTGTGAATGGCTCCGGTGTCGACAGGTTGTTGCGATAGCGTCCGCGAATCACTTCGCTGCGAACCATCATCTGATATCCGCCCATCGGCCGCGTACGCGAATTCACCGGCGTGTCCTCGGCATCGGGTGGGAATACGTCGATCAGCTTCACAACCCAGTCCGAATCCGTTCCCGAAGTCGAAACCCAGAGGTCCGCCAGGATCGGTCCGGCAATCGTGACTGCGTCTTCGAGCAGATCGGTTTGATAAACCAGGACATCGGGGCGGCGAGCCGCAAACCGCTGGTCATCCGTCATGTAGGATCGCGTCATTCGCGTTGTAATCTCTTCGCTGAAGGGCACGGGTTTGGCGGGATCACTGACAAACTCATCAAACAGGGGGGCCGCGGTTTCCCGGTCGGATGGCATCGTGCGGTCGTCCAGCTTGGTTTCCGGCGCGTGCCATGCCAATGATCCGTCCGGGGCGGCATATAACACCGCAGTCTGCACATGTGCGGGCGGCCACGCGTCGAAGCGGCGCCAGAT
Source organism: Phycisphaerae bacterium (assembly GCA_019636475.1). Lineage (NCBI taxonomy): Bacteria > Pseudomonadati > Planctomycetota > Phycisphaerae > Phycisphaerae bacterium. Next base: position 50,385 of record JAHBXN010000015.1, on the reverse strand, counting down.
GTTGGCGCCGGTTTCAAAAACAAACGCTTCGGGCAGCTTCGGATCCGGCACCTGCTTCAGGTGATGTCGAAAGAAGGGCAGTTCGATCTCGCGACGATAAAATTCCGAGTGATCGCCGCCAAAGTGAATGTTGCCAAGCTGGTTGCCCTCCGTTCGCGACCAACCGCCATGCGGCCAGGGCCCCATGACGATCGAATTGACTACGCCCGGATTCTCACGCTTGACCGTTCGATAGATCTTAAGCGGCCCGTAGAGGTCTTCCGCATCAAACCAGCCCCCAACGATCAAAACAGCCGGTGCGACATTCTTCAGGTGCGGCAGGATATTCCGGCTTTGCCAGTATTGGTCGTAGTCGGGGTGGGTGATAATATCGTTCCAGCAGGGCAGCTCATCATGAAAATAGTGTTCATTCGCATTCTTGAGAGGGCCCAGATCCAGAAAAAACTGATACCCGTCGGGTGTTCCGTAGTCGATGCCGTCCTGCCACTGCGTCGTTAATCCTTTTCGCGGTTTGCAGAACGACGACATAAAGCCAAAAGCATGCGGTAGAAAGAACGCGCCGTGATGATGAAAGTCATCGAAATACCAGTCCGCAATCGGGGCTTGCGGGCTCACGGCCTTGAGGGCCGGATGGGCGTCAATCATGCCGGCGGCAGCATAGAATCCGGGATAGCTGATCCCCCAGATTCCAACGCGGCCATTGTTGTTTGGGATGTTCGAAACAAGCCAATCAATGGTGTCGTATGTGTCTGAACTCTCGTCGACGTCGGTTGGGGATTTCTTTTCTTCTACATGGGGTCGCATGTCGACGAAATCGCCGCCGGACATGAAGCAGCCTCGAACGTCCTGTCGAACAAAAATGTACCCTTCTCGCACATAATCCATATGCGGTGCAATTCGCGGGCTGTATTCCGATTCGCCGTAGGGATTGCAACTGTAGGGCGTTCGAATCATCAGGATCGGGTAGGACTTGGATGTATCCCGCGGAGAATAGACCTGAGTAAAAAGCTCGACGCCATCACGCACGGGCAGGCGAAATTCTTTTTTTTCGTAATGCGTTTTGAAGTATTCGGTGTCGTCTGCTTCCGCGGAGGTGATCCCCGTGGCCGCATCCGGTTCACCAGTCTGAATGGTGCGCTCCGCACCACTCGAAGCGCAGCCGGCTCCGAAAGTGAGGCAGGTCAGTGCAACAAGAAGTGTTGGCAGACAGGCAAGCGACTGATGCACGCATCTCCTCATCGCGAGCCTAAGGTCGAGGCCGCGAAGACTTCGGAAGCCGCGTCCGCGCGCGGGCAAGGGGGGCCGCGCACAAGTTCTCTTGTTGATGTTGGCCATCTGGAGGTCGGATCGAGAGTCGGGATATACGGTGCGCATCAAGGGAATCTGATTTAACATGTGCGGGAATCGGATCGGCGCGGCGAACATGTTCGCCGCGCGGTCATGTGCATTTGCAACGATAGGCACGCGATGCTCTGGCGCCCCCGGGATCGGGCTGCCCGCTTATTGCGCGGTTTCACTGACGACCTTGCCATTAATGATGACGCCCACGCAATGTGACGTGTATTCGAATGGATCACCATCATAAAGCGCGATATCCGCATCCTTGCCGGTTTCCAGTGACCCAATTCGATTGTCCACACCGAGAATTCTGGCGGCATCGATCGTAATCGCAGCCAGGGCATCTTCGAACAGCAGTCCGTTTGCCGCAGCAATGCCAGCCTCAAACAGCACGACGCGTGTCTTCGGAACGTACGACTCCATACCACTCTGTAATGCGAATCGAATGCCTTCGATCTTCAGGATCGAGGCGGTCTCCATGCTGGCGTTTTCCGTGAGGCCCTTGCCGCTGCGCATCATCGTCGGGTGTAAGATCACCGGCACGCCGGCGGCCTTGATTTCAGATTTCACCAGATAAGCTTCGCATGCCCCATCGAGCACGACGCGGATATTGAACTCGCGAGCGAGCCGAAGTGTCGTGATGATGTCGGCCGCGCGATGCACGGTGACCAGCATTGGAATCTCACCGCGAAGCACTCGCGCGAGCGTCTCCATTCGAAGGTCGCGCTCCGGTGGCTCTTTCGGTTTCTTTGAATTCTCTACTTTCGCTCCCTCGTCGGCCGGAGACGAAGTTGGGGGAGGCTCCGGTTGGGTCGTCGCGGCACCGGCAACATCTGTGACGGAAGTCGGCGTGCTTTCTGCAGGGCCGTCGACGTCTGATACGGTGGCGGGTTGGCTTGTGGCTGAGTCTTGTTTCTTGACATAAGCCTGCGCTTTGATGAGCTGGCCTCGAAGCATGGCGACTGCCTTGGAGCGAGTGCCGGGCGCCTTGCCATCACCATGCACGGTCCAATCGCCGAGCGTCGCCGCGACCATCGCGGTCGGCACCATAACGGCCTCATCGACCGTTCGGCCCGCGGTTTTGACGATCATCGTCTGTCCACTGATGATTTCGCCGGGTGCATGACCCGTATGCAGGGTGGTAATGCCAAATCCGCGCAGCCACTCGACGAGTCGCTCCTGCGGATCGTACGCATCCAGCGCGCGCAGTTCAGGTTGAATGGCCTCGGAACGGTCGAGTTGTTCCTGATCCTGCCGCTGATTCAGATAGCCGGTAAGCCCAACGACACTGTGAGCGTCGATCAAACCTGGTGTCACAACCGCAGCATCCATGACGCGGTACCCTTCGGGCACAGCCAGTTCCGCCGCCGGTCCGACACGCTCGATTTTGCCGTCACGAATCAACACGATGCCGTCAGCGATCGGCGCGCCGGCCATCGTGTAAACGGTCTTGCCGCGGATGGCGATCAGCTCGGCGGCCCTAGCGGGTCCAGCGGCCATCGCTGAAAACAAAATTGCCGCAGCGGATGCCAGCCAAGCGGCACGAACAGGCGTCATTGTCCGTCTCCATGAGTATGGTCATCTTCGCCGCAGCACATAATCATGATGTGATCTGTGCCAGCGCCGTACCCGCCCACCGCGAACAGGCGGTCTTTGGGATTGCTGCGGTCAAATACTTTTCGGCCTTCGACATAGGTGAGCAGCACCTTGGAATACACACTGAGCGGATCACCCGTGAGTACGATGAAGTCCGCGTCCTTGCCGGCGTCGAGTGAACCAGTTCGCGCGTCCAGTCCGATCATTCTGGCTGGAGCGAGCGTCAGCGCCTCGATCGCCTTTTGTCGAGACATGCCTCCCCGTACGCCGAGGGCCGCCATTCGAAGAAACAGCCTCGAATCAGTGATTGGATCGTCGGTGTGAAACGCGGTCAGCACGCCGGCTTTTTCAAGTGCGGCGCCGGTCGAGAAGTTAAGATTCATCGCTTCGAGCTTCCCACCCGGACTGTCGACGAGAATGATCGAACACGGCACACCGGCCTTCGCGATTTCATCTGCAACGATGTCGCCTTCACTCAGGTGATGCAGCACGACCTTGAATCCGAATTCCTGCGAAAGTCGAATCGCGGTCAGGATGTCGTCGTGGCGATGTGTGTGGAAATGTACGATGCGACGCCCCTCGAGCACGTCCACGAGTCCTTCCATCGCCAGATCGCGTTCAGGAGCCTGGTCCGGTTCCGTTTCGGCCCGCTTGAGTTTGTCGCGATAGGCCTGTGCCTTAACAAATTGCGAACGAACGAGCGCGGCGGCCTTGGCCCTTGTTCCCGGAAACGGTGCGTTTCCACGAGAATTGGTGCCGTTTGCCATCTTCATGCCGCCGAGGATCGCACCGGATTCGTCGCGGATTGCCAAATCCTCAATCGTACGAGCATCCTTCAGCTTAATGTAAATGGTCTGTCCGCTCAGCAGGTGCCCTGAGCCTGGCATGACGTTGAGCGTTGTCAGTCCGCCGGCACGAGCCTTAAGCAATCCTGAATCCCGTACGTTGATCGAATCCAGAATTCGGCAGTCGGGCTGAATGGGTGAACTGGAGTCGCCGCCCCAGCCGCCGCCGACGTGGCTGTGCGTGCAGACCAGACCAGGCATGATGACCTTGTCGGATGCGTCTATGACCTCAGTTCGTTCCGGCAGCTCGATTTGGTCCTTCGGGCCGATCGCAAGAATCTTCCCGCGCTGAATGATAAGCGTGCCGCTCTCAATTTCAGGCTGAGAGACGGGAATAAGGCGAGCGCCGACGAAGGCACGCGGACGCTCCTGCGCCTGAACGGTAACTGCCGCACACAGTGCCCCGATAAGGGGACAAAGAAGTACCCGCACGTTTACGCCTCCCAGAGCCGCGCCGATCTTCAGCGCTGAAATCCGCCTGACCTGACGGACGGAAACCGAGCATATTAACCATTTTTCATCTAGGCTGGAACGGGGGATCGCGGTCGCCATTCCGCCCATCGGCCTCTAAACCTCAACGGCCGATATGCTTCCCGACGCCCGAGATTGTCACCCGCGATCCTGAAAGCCAGTTTCCGAACCAGGAGGGAGTCCTACAGCCGCAACTCGTTGCCGGACTCAGCCTTGCAATCAGGTCGATCCAGCGGAATAATCTCAGGGAACCACCCGCCAGGGCACTGCACGCCGAACACCTGTTCAGCCTCGGTATGATCTTCCCGCACCGGAGTGCATAAGATGTCAGTTGTTGTAAGCTGTAAATGCGGCAAGAAGTTCAAAGCCAAAGACGAGATGGCTGGTAAGAAGGTGCGCTGCCCTGAATGCAAGACCGTTATTCGGATTCCGGGTGCTGCGGGAGACACGTCGGTGTCCGCTGTTACCGCAAGTTCCGGAGTTAGCCAATCGGCCTCGAAGTCGGCTGGGGCTGACAAAGGGAAAATCGATGCCGAAGCGGCCCTGCTGAAATATGAGGCTGCCCAGAAGCAAAAGCAAATGACTGCGGAGGCAGAGGCCGCCTACAAGCAGGAACAGCAGAAGCTGATCGCTAGCTATGATCAACTTGCCGGCAAAGCAGCGCCGGCCGATCTCGAAAAGAAGAAAAAGAAGGACGAACTCCTTGAGAAAGGAGTTAAATCGAAGCCCACCGTGGCAACCAAAGCGGCGGACGCGGCCGGAAGCTTCTTCAGCAATTCCTTCGTGAAGTATCTCATTATCGTCGGCATTCTCGGCGGAGCGACCTACGGCAGCGTCGCGATCGTCAAGTACATCACAGGCTACGTCAGTGAGGACATGGGCAAGGTGACCCCTCGGGAAGAGCGGGTGAAGAAGCTCATGGACGACGCGCGCGCAGCGATTGACCAGAAGGATTACACCAAGGCGAACAAATTTCTCGATGAGATCGTTCGCATTGATCCGACCAAGGAAAAGCACCGGACCTATCTGGCGATGAGGGATCAGGTGGCGGCCGGCATTGCGGGCAAGCCATAGAGAATCGCCGTTCTCCCACTCGTCGGTTCAAGACCTTTCTGGTCTGATCGATCGATCGTTACGTTCGATGCGTGGTGCACGCCCCTTGGCGCTCCCTGGAGCGGTGCGTCTCGACAAGTCGGCCGATCTCTGCGACAATCTTGCGTTTTAGCGAGGTGTCAGGGTGAAGCTGATGGGATACGACGAGCTCAAATCACACGCAAACGCAAAACGCTGGCCTGAGGTCGAATCCGAATGGTTATCGGTCATTGCCGAGCCGGTGACGGAGCCCGACGAATTGCTTGGCGTCATTGACGCGGCCGTCGAAGCGGGCCAGGGCAAATTGGCCGAATCGATGGGCTGGGCTTGGCTGTCCACGATGAAGGAGAAGTACTCCGCGCGGGACGCACTCCAACTGGGTCGCGGACTCTTGCTACGTTTGCCGGATGGGGAGCAACTCCGCAGCGAGATTCTTTCGCTTTATAAGCAGACCCATAGCGAGCACCCCGATCTGGAACGATGGGTGGAGAAATCCGGCCTTCAGGCTGGGAAGTCGGTACGCCGTGCACTGCGGTATCTTGACGTGGGCCTGCGGTTGGCCGAAGGCGCATACCTCCGCCATCGAGCAGAAGAAGAGGCCGCGCAGATCGTCGAGGCGGATTTTGAGGCTGAAGAGTTCACGCTCCGGACCTCGCGGGGTAAACGCACTTTACCACTGCCCGAATTGGTGAACGATTTTGACCCCGCTGACGAGAACGACTTCGTTGTCCTGCAACAGTTGAACCCCAGCCGTGTTGCGGAACTGCTTGAGAAAGACCCGGTCAAGCTCGCGATCGGAATATGCCGCTGTCACCGCAATCAGATCGATCGCGACCAGATCAAATTGCTGCTTGTCCCGCGGTACCTTCCGTCGAATAAATGGACAGATTGGTGGAACAAGCTGCGAAATGCTCTCAAGAAGTCGCCTAATCTGCGAATTGAGGGTCGTTCGCCGATGTTCCTCATCTACGACCCGGTCGGTCAGTCACCGGAACAGGAGGCATGGTCGCTTTTTTCCTCGGCCGATCAGCCGCGACAATGGCTCGAGATACTTGAGGCATACCTCCGCGATTCGAAATCGCACCAGCGAGAGCCGGACGCCGATTTCCTCAATCGCGTACAGAAGTCGCTCACGGATCGTATCGACCGCTTCCGTCGCCACCACGATCATGAAAATGCCTTCGCGACGGCCCTCGTGATCGAACGCCTCGCGTCCGACGGCTTGCCGATATCCACCACAGCGCACGGTACGGCGATCGAAATGATTCGAACGTCGGAGGCGCCGGTATCCGACATCGCCGCGATTCCGGATGCTCGGCTTTGGGGGTTGGCAGCGACTGTTGTGGAACAGGCATTCCCCGAAAAGTGGCCGGAGTTTTTCGCCGAAATGATTCTGTATGCTCCAGCGGGTCAATGCGACACGCTTGCGAAGAGAGTTGAGAAGGCCGGTCGCGGCGAATTGCTGGTGAACATCGTCGAGCGAGCCTTGTCTGATCCTGGTCGCCATACCGACGCCGTTATGTGGATCTGGAAGGGGCCTGCCGTGAACCTGCCGCTCCCAATTCCGCCGGCCCTGGAATTGTTCGGGATCATTCTGACGATCGTCGGACCGGCCCGGCATTCGGAGGGCAAGGCGGCCGGACAGACCGTCAATGAAATGAGAGCCAAGGTGCGAAGCGGAATCGGCGCAAAAAACTACGGTCGTTTCCGCGAGTGTCTGAAACTCATGGACCTCTCGATGGCTCAGGCTTTCCGGCGTCAAATTGAGCGAGCGGAGGGCCTCGGCCCCAGCGTGCAGGCCGAGATGACCTCCATGCTGAGCGATGCATTTCCGAAGCTCTACGTCAAGGTCGAGGTGCCGGCATGGGATGACGAATCCTCACTTTACTTCAGTTCGGATGGTCTTCGCGCCAAGGAAGCCGAATTGGACGAGATCGTCAATGTCAAAATGCGGGAAAACGCGAAGGCAATCGGCGAAGCCGCTTCTCGTGGCGATTTGAGCGAAAACTCGGAGTATAAGTACGCCCTCGAAGAGCGCGATCTGCTTCGCGCTCGGGTCGCAAAAATCAATGCCGAGCTTGCGAAGGCGAAGCTCATCGATCCGGCCAAGGTGCCGACCGATCACGTCAGTATCGGGCAGCGCGTGGTGCTGAGAAGTCTCTCCGGTTCCGACTCCATTTCGCTCATGATCATGGGCGTTGGCGATGGCGACATGAACCGGAGGATGTATTCCTATCAGACCCCGATTGCACGGCAGATTCTCGGGCAACGGCTCGGAGACAAAGTGCGCCTTTCGTTTGATGGAAAGTCGGAAGCGGAGTATGAAATCACGGAAATCACGGTCGCCGCGGACTAATGCCCTGAACGTCCGCGGTTGATGTTACTGATAAAATGGATTCCGGCGATGGCCACTGAAGCACTCGAACCAGTCTTAGCAGCGAGCGACTTGGGGTACGGACCGATCGGCATCCTGCTGCTTGGCGTGTCAGCGGTCGGCGTGATCATACTTCTGCTGACCCATTTCGTGCCCAAGGAAAAGCGCGTCGGCTCTGAGAAGGACTCCTCATATGAATCCGGCATGCCCGCCATCGGTGACGCCCGGCGGCGGTTCAATGTGAAGTTTTACCTTGTCGCGATGATGTTCCTGATTTTTGACGTGGAATTGATCTTCATGTACCCCTGGGCCATGGCGTTTCTGGATGCGCAGGGTTCAACCGACCCGGCCGTCGCAGCCAGCCTGCCGATGCTGTTCTGGGTAATGATGATCTTCGCGGCGTACCTCGTCTTGGGGCTGCTCTATGAATGGGGCAAGGGCATCCTTGACTATCAATAATCGCGCCGCAGCCCGCTCGCTAGTTCGCGAGGATTGATCCTATGCAGAAGCATCAGACTGATCCGCACAACATGACCGGGGGCGACACGCTCACCACGCGACTGTCCGACCTGGTGGACTTCTTCCGAAAGAACGGCATCAACTGGTCACGAAAAAACTCTGTCTGGCCGCTGCCGTTCGCGACGGCGTGCTGCGGGATCGAACTGATGGCCACGGCTTCCAGCCGTTACGATCTGGCCCGTTTCGGCGCAGAGGTGATGCGCTTCAGTCCGCGTCAGAGTGATCTGCTCATCTGCGCCGGGCGCGTCGCAATCAAGATGATGCCGGTGCTCCAGCGCATCTACAAACAGATCACCGAGCCCAAATGGGTGATTTCGATGGGTGCCTGCGCTTCCACGGGCGGCGTGTTCGATACCTACGCGGTCGTTCAGGGTGTCGATCAGTTCCTGCCGGTCGATGTGTATGTACCGGGTTGTCCGCCGAGACCCGAGACGCTGATCGAGGGAGTCATGGCGATCCAGCGAAAAATCGAAAAGGACGGAATTAGGGATAGCGCGTCGCGTGGCCGCGGCCTGCGCATGGTGGTGGAGCCGACATATCAATTGAATGTTCAGTCGGTGTCGAAGGGTTAAGGACGATGGCGAGTGCAGCCGACATTGCCAGTGCGTTGAACGCAAAATTCCCCGGCCGCAACTACGAGGCCGCTCCGCTGATGATGCGGGCCAGCGGGCCGGGGGATCAGTTCTATCTGCGCGTGGTGCCGTCGGACCTGGTGGAGATCATGACCTGGCTTCATGATGACTCCGCGTGCCGCTTCGAACAACTGATCGACCTGACCTGTGTGGACTATCTGAATTTCCCCGGCGCGGTTGATCGATTTGGCGTGAACTACTCGATCTTATCGATTACGCACGGACACCGACTCTGGATCAAGGTCTTTCTCAACGAACCCGCCCTGGCGTTGCCGTCGGTGACTCCGATCTGGCCTGGCGCGAATTGGATGGAACGGGAAGTCTATGACATGTTCGGAATTGTCTTCGAAGGGCATCCCGACTTGCGCCGAATTCTCACGTGGGACGGATTTGAGGCAAACCCCCTGCGCAAGGACTACCCCTTACGAGGCCGGGGCGAACGGGAAAATTACGAAGTCGTCACACGCGACAGCGCATGAGACGCGAAATTCGCGGTCGCGCTGTATGCACCGCGATTCGCCGGAGAGTAATTCAGATGGCGCCGATTCTCAAAAACCGTATGGCAAGACTTTATCGCCGCAAATGGATAGCGATGGCGGTACTCACGGTTGGCTCGGCCATGCAGGTGTCCGCCTGTCGTGAGGAACTGGGGCTTTTCGGCCTGCGATGGGCCTTCTCGTCCATCACACTTCCGATTAATACTCTGATTCGCGATTTGCTTCTCAGCTTCGTATGATCGGCTTTGTCGCGGATTCCGCGACCGACTGCCCGGCTCCAGTTCGCTTTTCCCAGATTTCTTCCGCTTCGGGCCGACGAACATACATCGGCACAAGTTCGTTGGAAGCCGTGAACTGGCCTCGTTGAGCGGCGTTCCAGCCCAGACGATGGACCTGCGCCGCCCGCGGACGCCACGCGGCCGATTCGCCGATGATCACACCACCTGCTCGGAGTGCCGCTTCATGATAGGGCACGCCCTCGCCGACTACGACAAGTTCGCGCGTCACCGTGGCCAGCAGGGCGGCCGGCTCGATCAGGAGCGGCCCGATCGCTCGTCGGTAGCCGTCGCCTTCGAGTTCGTAGATGGCGCCAAATACCTGTCGGCGCTTCGCATCCAGTACCACCGCCAGTTGGTTCGGGACGGGCTTCAGGTCGAGACCGTTGCGGGCGACGACATCCAACGTCGGAACATCGCAAATCTTGGCGCCGGTTGTCATCGCCAAATGTCGTGCGAACGTGACAGCCACGCGCAGGCCTGTGAAACTGCCTGGCCCAATCGATACATAGCAATGGTTGATATGGTCTGGGTGCCATCCCTGGTTTCGCGTAAGTCGATCAATAATCGGCAGCAGATCTCGCGCGTGCTCCTGGTCGGCCGCGAACAAGGCTTCCTCCAGCAGCGTTGGCCCCTCAGCAAGCGCGACGGAACCACAGCGACCCGATGTCTCGATTGCAATGATCTTTGTCGTATTCATGCGGATGCAGGGCGTCGCCTCATTCGACCGATTGGATTAGGATAGCCCGCCGACGTTGCGGGGTAAACGCCCGACGGAACAATTCAGTTTGGTACGAAAGGGTTTCGCGAATGGCGAACGCCAGATTGGTCATCCAGAGCTATGCCGATGTGACCGTGGTCACATTTCAGGATTCCTCGATTCTCGAAATGCGCGTCATCGATCAGATTGGCCAGGAATTGTACGAGTTGACCGACAAGCAGAACAAGCAGAAGCTGATCCTCGATTTCACGAACGTCCAGTTTCTTGCGTCTCATACACTTGGCGTGCTGCTCAATCTCAGCAAGAAGGCCAAGGCGATCAACGGCCAAATGGTGATGTGCTCATTGCGCAAGGAATTGATGAAACTTTTCACCATCACCAACCTCGATAAGATTTTCAAATTCTTTCCCACCGACAAGGAAGCGCTCGCCCATTTCGGCGTCCATGTGACCTAGGCGTCCGCAATGGGGGGGAAAGGTCACGATTCGCGGGGATCATACAATTAACGTTCTGCCCCCCCCGCAGGGTCCTGCGAATTCCAGGTCACGGCATTTTCAAGGAATCCCATCACAGACTTAGGCGACGCTGTCGCCTCGCCCGGACTGATTAGGAGCTTCTATGATTCGTTACTACGGTCTTGCGATCTGTTTGTCCGTACTGACTCTCGGCGGCTGCACAGGTGAGGGCGTCTCCCTCCTCTGCTCGAATGATCTTGACGGCAGCCTCTTCGGCTTCTCGCTCACGGTTCCCGCGCCGTTTACATGTTCCAGCGTTGTAGCCAATCCAACGTCGTTGGCAAACGTCGGCTATCGAGATAGCGCCACGCAGCGATTCGCGTCTGTGCAGGTCAATTCGCCTCAGAATGGCGAGGTTCAGGAGGGCGTTGCCAGCGAGAACCTCGGCAACGTCACCAACAGCCAGGGTTTCGAATTCGATCGCAAGAAAGTGACGATTGATGGCGTCGGAGTGAGCTATGTCGCCGGCACGGTCCTTTCGAGCGGTAACATCCTTTTCATCACGGTGTCCGGTTCGCAGGATGATCCGGCGCTTCAGGATGCGCTCGATGCCATCATCGCGACAGTCAGTGAATCCTCGTCAGGTTGATCTCGCACGATCAGACCTGGCCGGGACCGCGCCGGTCTGCCGCCGGGTGCGGCAACGTAATACGCTGCCGGCGCTTTCGCTCTCCCGAATGAATTTCACGGAATTCCTGCCAAGCCCATCGGCCCCGCGATGATTCCTCGCGCGGATTTCATAATTTCCTGGGGGAAACACTTGAAATCCTCCGACTAATGTAGTAGCATTACGACAGCTGTAGTTGGTTGGAGAGATTAAGTGCCTGAAAAACCCGTTGATCTCAGCGCGTCCGAGTTGGAGGTACTCAGCGTCCTGTGGGATGAAGGACCTTCCACTGTGAGACAGGTGCACGCCCATCTGCACCGTTCGGGCCGCAGGATCGCGTACACAACCGTGCTGACATTCCTGACGCGACTGGAACAGAAATCCGTTGTTACCAGTGACAAATCAGGCATGGCATATATATATCGTCCGGCGCTCACGCGCGATCGAATTCGGCGCAGCCGACTCAAGAGTCTTGTTGAGCAGTTGTACGACGGCGCAGCGGGCGAATTGGTCTTGCAGCTGATTAAGACGCAGCGATTTTCCGCGAACGAGATTGATCAATTGCGCGAATTGGTCGATCGCCTTGATCGCAAAGGCAAACCGGATAGCACCGAATCGGAGGGCTGACGATGACTCGCATCGCCAAGGCACCTTGGGCCGGAGTGTTCCGAATTCTGCCGATCGCCGTCGTAGCGATCGCGTTGGCTGTTTCGAACTGGTCGACCTCGCTCTGGCAAAACGGACTCGTACTGATTCCGCTTGCGGCGCTCGTTGCACTGGTCGCGCGACGCAGCACGGTAAGTCCGACAACGCGACATACGTTGTGGTTGGCCTTGCTTCTGTGGCTGGTGGTTGGAAGCGCCTTGCCTCCAGTCCTTTTTGAAAAGGTGGACAGCAATTCGGGATCGTTCGCAGATGCCTCGAAACGTGTTTGCGATACCCGAACAGGCGACTCGATCGAACTGCCGCGATCCCGAGGTACCGATGAACGCCTTGTCTCCGGCGTCAGCGAGTCCGACCTGCCGCAGATCGAATCCGTCACTTCGCGACCCGATCCTTCCATCATCGTGCTCGGAACAGTTCGCCCCTTTACAACCACAACCCTCGATTACTCGACCAGAGAAGATTATGAACGAATGACGCGGTCCGGCGGTTCCGCCGAGGGTGTCGACCGTCCAATGCCCGAACCGGCGGATTGCGAACCGGCTGAGGATCATTGGCGGTCGCCTTCGATCTGTGATGCCGAACTTGTGGCATCGGCGGATGCTTGTCAATCGACTGAGCCCGTTCAGCCGGATTTTCAAGTCGCCGCATGGTCCGCCCCGGTCGGACTGACTCGCATCGAGGCTCGCCGAATTTTCCAGGGCCATCCGGGCTCTCAGGAATTGGCGCCGCTGATGCGAACTTCAGACGTCCCGGAAGGTCTCCGACGTGAATCTTGGTTCGTTGACATGATCTCCGGCCTGGCCCGCTATGGCGAGTTCGTATTCGCACCGGAAATTCGCAATTGGATCAGGCCTGTGGCGAAGGCATGGGAGTCGGTCACTCGCCTTCCGGCAATTCCGTTGCCGATATGGATCACCGGCATGTCTGTCGTGTTGATGCTTCGTGTGCGTCGCGGCCGTGCGTTCCGGCGAATTGTTGAACGCGGTGTCGAAGCGCCGGCCGATGTGCGCAGGGGTGTTGAGCAGGCGGCCCGTGCCGTTGGATTGACACGCGTTCCGCGAACGATCGTCGTTGAAGACCGCGTCTCTCCAATGGTCTGGTTTGACGGGCCGGCGACTTTGATTCTGCCCATCCAGCTGTGGCGTGAGCTGGATCAGGCCGCCCGGCGAGCCGTACTTTGTCATGAATTGGCGCACCTCCGGCGCCACGATCACTGGATCTGTCGGTTCGAATCGTGGATCGGCGCCGTTTACTGGTGGCATCCTCTGGTGTGGTGGATTCGGGGTCGCCTTCAGGAGGAGGCGGAATACTGTTGCGACGCATGGGTAACATGGCTCCAGCCGGGTGGACGCCGCGCTTATGCGGAAGCACTGATTCAGACGAAACAATTCATCAATCCGCCCGTCGCGCCTGCCCCGGTTGGCGCGATCGGAATGACGTCGGGGCGCACCCGACGATTCGCAAGGAGACTGACCATGGTGATGACTCAACGCGTATCCCCGAATCGGTCCCGCATTCAATTCGTGGCTGCCGCCGGCATCCTGGCGATTGGCTGGCTCGTGTCGCCTGATCGTTCGCATCTGTCTCACGGTGCCGAACGCGTCGCCAAGCCAGTCCATGAAACCCGGCCGTCCAGCCTGTCGGAACCGTCGACGCCTGCACCGTTGACTTTCGCGCCTCCATCGTTAACCACACCGGCTGCGAAGTCTGCACCCTCTTCAGCGGCGGATGACAGTTATGTCGAACTGGCCGCGCAAATCGCTCGGTTGGACATGGAACTGAAGCGGCTGTCCGAATTGCTCAATGCGAGAGGGGCCTCGTCGTCGAGTGCTCACGCCGCTGAGATCCTGCCAGGTCTCGCGTCAACCATTCATGGCCGCGTGAGGAGTCCCGCCATTGCAGGCATTGCTCCAGTGGCCCCGAGCGAGCCGGCAATTCCGGCAGTGGTCATCGAGACTCCGGTGTATGGCCGCGATTATGCTATTCCAGCAGGCCGTCGCGAAGCGCTTTGGAATCTGATGGCTCTGTCGGATGTGCCTCCCTGCGTGGTTGAATCGCCGAATGGAATTACACTCAACGGTACCGCCGCACAGCATCGGGCCTTCGCCGCGTTTGTCGAACTGATTACTGCAAGCGCGGAAGATCGCATCGAAAGCTACCAGTTGCCCGATTCCAAGTTGGAAGCGATGAAAGCGCTGATGTCTCGCTCGGACGTGCCGGTACTCGCGGAGGTACATGGCAACGATCTTCGAATCCACGGAAATGAAATGACCCAGCGAATTATCGCCGACTTCGTCGAGATGATTCATCCGACGAAAGCTCCGCTTGGCGCGGGCGATCTGTCCAGCGAGAGCCTGTTTGGTACGACCGCACCGATTGCCGGATTCGGTTCGATCAATCATCAGGCCAGTTGGATCAACGCAAGTCCCGCTGTCGATGCGTACAGGCTCGCGGAGTCCGCGGCGATTGTTGAACGCGAAGCCCGTTCGCGGAGGAATGAGGCGAAGGCGATGGAGCACGCGTATCGTCTGATGGCCGCCGCGGGAGCGGATTGGCCACGAGCCGATCAGTTGAAGAATGCCGATACACCTGACATCCTCGAAAGGCGGGCGGCCGAATATACCGCGATGGCGGGTTTGTTGAAGGCGAGGATGGAAACGCTTCGAGCATCGCTTGCACAACGGAGTGAATCAACTTACACCGGCTCGACGGACGTGGATCTTGGATCGATTGAGAATCAGCTTGCCGAGATCGAGCGTGCAGCACAGGTTCTTCGTGAGTCAGCCTATAGGATTCGCCAGGACGGCATGACGGTGCCCGCGCAATCCGAACTGGCACCGGAAGCTCGCGACGCGAGTGAATAAGTTTCTTGCAGAATCTGGCGATAATGTCGCCAAGGCCCATATTCTCAGTCGGCCCGTACCGCGTAATCCTGTCTCTCGGAGTGAACGCACGTCTCGGAAGCTCTCTAAGTTGATGCGTCCCGGCTCCGCCAGATCCATTTGCGGCCGGACTTCCCTTCCGTTTCACCGCCCGACCCAATATCATGCGCACTGAACCACCGACGGTGTGATGCCGATGGACGCGGATGGGTGGACCGGAGATCATGCCGAACGAAAAGTTGCCTCCAATTCTATTTCTCGAAGGTCGGCGCATCTATCTGCGGCCTCTGGAAATGTCCGACGAGCGATTGCTGCGGCAATGGTTCGCGCCGGAGAACACCCGCGAGAATCTGGAACGCTACTGGCCGATTACGCAGGCGTTTGAGCAGCGGTTCATTGAGACAAACGGCACGGACGAGACGAGTTTCGCCTTCGCAATCGTCCTGAAAATCGGTGATCGTCCGATCGGTGTCACCGGATTCCGCGGCATCCGATGGAAGGACCGCACCGCCGAGTTCGGCATTACCGTGGGTGATTCAAAGTCGCGCAATCAGGGTCTTGGTAGCGAAGCCACCGTACTGCTGCTTCACTATCTCTTTCGCACGTTGAATATGAATCGCATTCAGCTCGGCGTATGGGACTTCAACACGGCAGCGATTCGTTCGTACGAGAAAATTGGCTTCACGCTGGAAGGGCGGCAGCGGCAGCATGGCTTCGTCCGAGGGCGCTACGTCGATCATTTGATTTATGGCATGTTGGCTGCGGAATTCGAAGCGAAATATCCCGTGGAGAGGTCGTTGCCAGATTTCGCGCCGCGCGCGACAAGACGCAGAAACCGAGGCAGCCGATGATCCGGAGAAATGACGAATCCGATGCGCCGCAGCGCAACGTCCTCGGAGGACCGCTGGAGTCGTGTTCGATGGCGCCCCGCACCGGTTTCTATCGAACCGGGTGTTGCGAGACCGGGCCCGAAGATCTCGGTCTGCATGCAGTCTGCGCCGTCATGACGGCCGAGTTTCTCGAATTCAGCAAGGCGCGCGGGAATGACTTATCCACGCCCAGACCCGAGCAGGGTTTCCCGGGATTGAAACCAGGCGATCGATGGTGCATCTGCGCATTAAGGTGGGTTGAAGCACAACAGGCTGGAGTCGCGCCGAATGCCGTGCTCGGAGCGACCAACGAGGCCGCCCTGGCGTGCGTTCCATTGCCGGTGCTTCGCAAGCATGCTGCGGACATATAGCTTCCCACAGTCACAAACCTCGCAGGCCGGCCCGGCCTCAAGCCTCCGACTGCCGAAACGTTCGCCAGTCGATCTTCAGCTTCCTCATTTTCGATCGAAGAGTTCGCGGGTTGATCCGAAGCAGCCGGGCGGCGCCGAACGGGCCTTCGACGCGCCCAAGCGTCTTCTCGAGCGCCGATTCAATGTGGTGGCGGATGGCATCGTTAAGCGGCTCGATGGCTGAGACGGGCTCGTTGCTGGTAGCGTCTGGATTCACGGCCGGTGTAAATTCGGCCATGGCCTCGTGACTTATCGGCGATGCGTTTGGGGCGATCGCTTCCTCGCTGGGAAGTGACGATTGAATCGGCTCGCTGGATGTGTGACCGCCTAGCGACAGTGCGATTTCGAGCCGTTTCCCGTTGCCCAGCAGGGCGGCTCGGTCGATGACTGTACCCAGCTCTCGTACATTGCCCGGCCACGCATAACGCATCAATTGTCGGATGTCTTCCGGCGACGGCATCACAAGCGCGAGGCCAAATCGCGTCGCGGCGCGTTCAGCGAAGTGACAAGCAAGCGACGCGATGTCTTCGCGACGTTCGCGCAGCGGCGGAATATGAATCGGAAAAACCGCGATTCGATACCACAGATCCTCACGAAACTGTCCCGCTTTTACCATCGCGTGCAGATCACGATGAGTTGCAGCCACCACGCGAACATCCACGGCGATCGTCTTGCGCCCCCCGACTCGCTCGACAAGGCCGTCCTGCATGACGCGAAGCAGACGAACCTGTGCTGCCGGTGGCAGTTCTCCGATTTCGTCAAGGAACAGCGTCCCGTGATCGGCTCTCTCAAACCAGCCACGATGAGTGTCCACGGCCCCGGTGAAGCTTCCGCGTTCGTGCCCGAAGAGTTGAGAGTCGATCAATTCATGAGGAATCGCGCCGCAATTGACGCGGATGAAAGGGCCCGCGTGTCGAGGGGATCGCGTGTGGATTGCGCGAGAGACAAGTTCTTTCCCCGTGCCGGTTTCGCCGAGTATGAGTACGGGCACATCGCTGCCGGCGACGATATCCACCCGGCTTAGGACATTGGCCAGCCCGGTATCGGCTCCAATGACATGGTCTCCGATTTCGCGACGACCAAGGCGACTCAGTAGCGTGCGCCGATCCGCCTCGGCCGCCTCGCGAAGCGACTCAAGTTCCCGAAGACGACGGTCGTTTTCCAGTAGTGCCGAAAAAGGAGCGGAAAGCGCCTCCGCAAGTGTGGCAACCACGGCACGATCTATCCGACGACTGTCGGACGAAAGCACAAGGATCGCTGGATATCCTGATTTGATCGAAAGCGGGACGGCGGCCGTGCTGACATCTCCGGATTCTACAACACGGCGGACAGCCAACAGGAACTCGGACCCGTCTTCGCGCATGTCATTGCAGTGCCGGTTTCAACCCAGTTGGAGAGTTCGGACACCCTATGTCAACCTACCCGGCCTCTTACACCCGAGAGTCGCATTTCTCCTTCTTGCCTCGAAACGAGGAAACTGTGAATCAGGACGCACAGAGGCCGGCGTTGCAGGACCTGCTGGACGGGGTTGGCTCGCTCTCGTTGTCTGAATTGATTGATCGACTCGATTCCTTCTCCGAGGCCGAGCGCGTGCCGGCCGAGGTACTACAGCCCTTACTGAATCGGCTGGAGGTGACGACGCAGGATCTCGGCGAAGCGATATCCTTCAGTGAGGATCATTACCTGCGAAATCGCGTCCGAGTCGGATCGAATTATGAGGTGCTGGTGCTTTGCTGGAAAAGCGGCCAGCAGAGCCCGATACACGATCACGGTGGATCGAATTGTGCCGTCCGCGTGGTGCAGGGGGCCGCGACGGAAGTCCAATTTCAGCAACGAGACGACGGAAAGCTCGTCGTGAACAAGGTTGGCCGACTCACGCCAGGCAGAATCACCCAGGTCGATGAGGATGATCTGCATCTGGTCGCCAATCGTGAAGCGGAGGGTGTCAATCTCGTGACGCTACACGTTTACTCGCCGGCGATTGTGGAGTCGAAGAAGTATGATCTGGGCGGGGTTGTCGGCGACCTGCCATGGTGAAGTCAACTGCCTCCGGAACCTCTCGACAGACCCTTATTCATAGAATGTCTTCGCCATCGGAATCGCATAGCGAATAACGTACCAGATCGCGCCGATCCAGAAGCCGATCCATATCGCGCGGACGAACCAGGGGATTCGGTGAGTCGTATACGTGTGGAAGCGGCCTTCGTCCTGCGGCGTCGAGCCGTCGGCGGTATCGGGGATCATTTTTCACTTGCTCCAGCGGATGCCGTCGCGGCGATCCAGTTCCTCTTCTCGCTCCAGCATGTCGTATTTCGGCGCCTCAATATCCCGAAACATGCCGTGGGCGATCGCCCAGATCAACATGCAGGCCATGCCGGCCGCCACCAGAAAATAGTTCGAGATAGGGATCAGCGTGAAACCCGCACCTTGCTCGGTGTTCAGGGTCCGGATGAACTGGACGAGCTTTTCGCCGAATCCATACGCGCCGGGTACGAGAATCACAATCGCCATCGTCAACAGGGCGATGCGCTTGGAGCGGGATTCTGCCAGGCGATTCATTATTCAACTCCCTCTGCGACTGCGGAAGCCGTTTTCTCGGCGGAGGCCGCGGGCATGGTCGATCCGCCGCCGGGACCTTCTCCGCGCCAGTACGGATAGTCCTGATGCCAGCTCCCAAGCCATTGTATGTAGGTGATGATTGCCATTCCATCACGATTTGGATAACCGTACTTGTCGAAGAACCACGGATATTCCGGCATCACTGATACCGGCGCCACGCTCCGCGGCTTATAGAAGTGCGCGATGTGCCAATCATTGCTCTTTCGAGCGCCCTCGCGAATCAGGTCAGGACCGACACGGCGCGTGCCGAACAACACTGGACGCTGCAGCACATTCTGGTACTCAGCGGCGTACGAACGCGGTCCCCACCGGATGTCTTCATTCGAAACAGGACGAATCTGCTGGCTGTGGCAGTGCCAGCAGGCCTCGCCAATGTAAATCTTGTGGCCCCGCTTCAGCGCAGCGGCGAAGCTGTCGGTGGTTACCTCGCCGAAATGCTCCTTGAACTGATCGGGGAACTTCTCGGCCAGTTCGACGAATTCGTGAATGATGCCTTGCTCCGCCAACTCCTTGACGGACAGCTCCGGTTCGTCGTGATAGATCACGATCGGCACCAGCCCCATCACTGCGAAGGCCAGGATGAAGAACCCCAGACCGGCTACAAGAAATACACCTGATTTCGATTCGAACATGGGATCCTGATTTCCAGTTGCTGCTTCTCAGTTCTCTGTTTTTTCAGTTCGCGACTGGCATCCAACGCGACGTCCATTCGACCCATCCGCGATTTGCTAGCTCAACACCGGCTCTGTTCGGCCGGGCGTCTCCGTCGGCGGCGTCGGTCTGGGGGACGGCAGCGCTCCCCGCATGTGCCGCCATGTCATCCAGGTGTTCGCAAGAAAGAAAAACTGCCCCGCGATGATCGCGGTGCCAGTGATCGTTCGCAGCAACCAGAACGGCCGCGATGCGATGATCGAGTCCTCCCATGGAGCGAGATCGCGCCAGGAAAATCCCTGAATGAGGCCGGCAATGGTCAGGTCCACAAACATGATCAGCATACCGATTCCGCTGAGCCAGAAATGCCAGTGATTCCAGCGGGGACGGTACCAGCCGGATGCGCCCATCACTCGCGGCAGAAGATAAGTCATCATGCCGAATATCCAGAAGCCGAAGACACCAAACATGACGAGGTGGGCATGTCCGACAACCCAGTCCGTGAAATGAATGATCTTCTGAAAAGTGAGCGTGACCTGAAACGAACACTGTAGGCAGGTCGTGAAGTAGAACACCATGCCAATATAAAACCAGCGAATCGGCAGCGACGTTCTAAGGGCGTCGCCCCGACCGAGGATGGTCGCAAAGAAATTGATGATCACCGTGGTGACGACCAACTCGACAGCGATGGTCGAAATGACCGCGCCGTATTGGAGGAACATCGGAATCGGGCTGTAGAGGAAATGATGGATGCCGTTCAGCGGATAGAAGAACGCGAGGCCCCAGAAGCCCACGAGCGACAAACCATGACTCCATACAGGCTTTTTCAGGATGATTGGAACAAAATAATACATCAACCCCCAGCCGATCGGCGTGACAAACAGTCCCACAAGATCATGGATAAACAAGCCGCCGATCGCGCCGGCGGCCGAACCGCCGATGACATACTCCGGAATGAAATTTCCCATGCCGTAAACAAGCGGCGTCCATACGAACGCCGCGATCAGGTACCACAGTGTGACGTACATTGGACCTTTTGTCTGGAAAATCGGCGTGAGAAAATTGATCGCGACAAGGATCAATCCAAGTTGGGCGACAGGGTCAATCCAGACCGGCGTTTCGCCCCATTCAAGCGCCTGTGCTTCGCCAAGCAGAAGCCCGGCAACCGTGGCGACAACAATGCACTGCCACGCGATGAAGATGAACCATGATAGCTTTTCGCTGAGAACCGGACGCAGCGTCAAGCGCGGCACGGCCCAGTGCAGCGCTCCAAGAAACGCGTTCGCAATGAATCCGTAGGCAACACCCTGCGTGTGAATCAGCCGCCATCGGCCGGGCGACCAGAACTCGACTCCGGCAAACGGATTCAGGTTCAGTAGCTGGAGTGAGAACAGCAGTCCCGCCAGCATCGCCACGATCACGTACGCCAGAGAGGCAAACATGAAATACAGGACAAGCTTCTGGTTTACCAGATTGGATGTATCGCTCGGGAATGAGACTGCGCCTGCTCTTCCCGCTCCGCCACTCGCTGTTGCCATTATCACTTCCCTGGATTCGATTGACCGCGACGGCTTCAACTCAATTCGGTCAACGCGGCTTTGTGCTTCTGCCGATGCCTAGAAACCGAAGTCCGTCGGCTCCGTCTGAGTGTCCTCTTCCTTCGCCGGGGCGGCAGTGGTTTTCGGCGGTTCGCCATGCAGATAAATCGCACGCTTCCGCCCTCGAATGACGAACTCTCCGCTTTGAAGTTTCGCAGGACGGCGCTTTATCAGATCATGAACGTAGTAGGCAACTGCCCAGAGATCAGGCGGCTCAACCAGTGGCGGCTCGCCGGCCTTCGGACTGGGCAGTTCCATTGAATCGACCCAGGTCGGCATCGCCGTCCCGGTGATACCTGCCGCGATCGAACGATAGATGTCCTTTACACTCATGCCGGATCGAACGAAGTCCCGTCGGAAATCGGGCGGATAAATGAGTTCCCCCTGCGTATTTTCCTTTCCGACGGAGTCATCCATGTTCTCGCGGAATGCATCGTAAGGTTGCGCGTTGATCGCTCGCCGATACTCGTTGATCTTCTCGCCGCTGACGTACGATGGATGACACGTCCAGCATGTCGCATAGCCATGATAGATCAACTCGCCGCGAGCAATGGCCGGGGAAAGGTCCTCCTCGCCGAAGTACGGATCATTCACGAAGGGGATCGACTTCGCTGGTGCGTTCTCGCTCCACTTGGGAGAAAACGTCTTCAGGTAGGCGATCAATGCATCGATCGTGGTTTCCTGCAGCCGATCGAACGGTGGCATCGCACTGCCTCGCAGGCCGTTGCGAATGGTGCGACGCAAGTCATCGTCAGTTGGCAATTCGCCGGATCGCGTCGAGCTGAACTTGAACTCGCCCAGCGTGAAATTGCGAGGACGTGGGCTGAAGAATTTGGCCGATTCGCCGTTGCCGTCACCTTTTTCTCCGTGGCAGCCGAGGCAATAAGTCGCGTAAGCCAGTCGGCCCTGTTCAACGAGTGTGATGTGGTGTGAGCGCGCTTGGCCGGTGTCTTGCGGTCTTGCGTATTCGCCGTCGTCTTCGGACGTGCCGCAACCGCTCCACGCAGCGGCCATGACGAGGCATGTCGCGCCGACACAGATCCAACGCCGATACATCACCAGATTCACTCCTTCTCCGGGGCCGGCGGAATAAATGCGCCCCAATGCCCCACCAGCATCATCGTCCAGCCGAATACCAGATGCGTGGTCAACGCGACGAAGACGGGCACCTTCTCCACGATCCAGTTTCCGCCGATCAGCATCGGCTGCAACCAGATCAGGATGCCGTAGTAGTTGACGATCCAGACACCCACGCCGAGCAGCGTTGCGACCAGAAACCGTCTGCCGAATTTTGCGTTGCTGAAGTATCGCGTCAGTATCAGATGAAACGGAATTCCGCCGATCACCCCCGTGGCCAGATACAGGCAGCAGCCCGCCGCAAGCGCGAATCCGTTTTCCACCGAATCGTACGAGAGCGCCTTTTCACCCATCGGAAACGTGAGATAGACCCGAATGATCTCAAGTGTGTTTTTCCCAAGCAAAGTCGCGCCGATTGCGTTGTAGAGCAGGCTCGCTGCCGCCGCGATCAACCCGAGCACCATACCGGCCAGAAGGTGGTAGGTCGTGTAATACTGCTTGGGTACCCAGGCGTCGCGACGGCCGGAATAGGTAACTTCCGATTCGAGCGCAGCAATCCGGGACTTCAGTTCATCTAGCTCTTGCAGTTTGATGCGGGTTGCGTCGTTGTCCATCTTGGCAATTACCATCGCATTGCGAAGGCCGATCTGATTCTCCGATTGACGAAATGCTGCGGAAAAAATAATCGCTTCCGTCCAGGAATCAACCGAAAATTCAGTCAGACGCCGCGATTTTCATTCGAGACGACTCCGGACAGCTGAAGCATGAAGCGTGTACAATGCGGAAATTGGCTGCCAAGCAATTCCGCGGGGCAGCCAACAGCAATTTCTATGCCGCAGCCGGATCCACTACAGCGGATGCAGTGTCACATGCCTTGCGCGATTTGCCACCCATGGTCGCGGGAAATTCCACAGCCCTCGCGTTGACCTCCATCGCGGAGTGTCGATTCACAGATGAAAGACCGACCAGACGTCCAATTAAGGGCAGGAACGCGAAATGCGAAATCGCACTCTGAAAAAGAGCGGTGCCCATCCCCGGCGACGGCATCCGCCGAACGAGGAACTTTGAAATCATGCCCATTTTCACAATCACGCCGTTGGAGTCGAATCCGCCGATATGCGTAAAGTCTCAAACGACCGTTGCGTCAAAGGTGCCGGCCGATTTGATGTTAGCAGGCGTGTCTCAACTCACGAACAGCGGCGAAATTCCGAAATCCGCCACGCCTTCGGATTCGCGCGAGCCGACCCGTGAAGCAGGCCGCCCCGGGCGGAAACTTTCTTCCAGCGCGATCAACTTCATTTTGGATGGGGTCATGCTGATCGCTTTCATGGTAGTGCTCATTGCTGCGGCGATCGTTCAATTCATTCTACCGGAACCCGCCTCCGCCGCCGACACGACCCTGTGGGGTCTGACATACACCGGCTGGATCAAGATCCTCAGCGGCACGATCGCCGTCTTTGCCGTTCTTGTCCTGATTCACCTCATCCTGCATTGGAACTGGGTATGCGGTTTCGTGACGAGCAGACTCTCCAAAGCCCTCGGTCGTCGCGTCGCCCTGACGGAATCAACTCGGACGCTCTGGGGAGTGGCTCTACTGATCGTCGTTCTGACGCTGATGGGCATCGTTATCGCAGCGGCCGAGTTCTGCGTGATTCGCAGCCCCGGAGGTCGCTGACTGCTCCGCAAGCGGACCGTATTCCGGTTTCCTTGCAAGACACCAAAGTACCATCATTTCAGCACGGTAACCCGGCGGGGGGGCTTGTCGGGCATAGCGATAAGCGTCGCCGGGCACATCACATTCCGGGAAGACACGCAGTCGCTCGATACGCCAGCCGCCAATCAGGTTGGATTCAACCTGCTCGCGCGTCACGATACTTGGCTCAGTGGCTGTCGGCACTTCGCGCAGGTTAATCGACCCGATAAATAGGCCGCCGGGCTTGAGGATCCGGCGAATTTCCGCACATGCCTGATCCACATTATCCACATGGTCCAGTGCATTTACCGTCAGTACGATATCCACCGTCTCGTCGCCAAGCGGCAGGCGCTCTGCGGCCGCGCCGAGATAAGTCATCGGCTGATCGCTTATTCCCAACTCGCGGTAGGCATCGGCGAGCGGATCAACGCCGATGCGAAGCCGCGCCTGCTTCATCCAGCACAGCGATCCTCGCGGCCCGCAGCCAATATCAACGACAACGCGGCCTGTGACGTGAATCGCATCCTGCCAATCCGCGATTTGGAGCGTCAGCGATCGATAGTAGTCATCACGGCGCAGTACGCCGCCGCCTTGCCGATGCTGGCTGCGCCAATACGCCAGCTCAGATTCCTGTTTCGTTTGTCCAAGCGTGGTACGTACGCCGCCGGCAAACGTGGAGGACTCGATAGCTCTTCGCCACGAGCGCGGCAGCAGCATCCGAAACATCCGCCAGATCGCACGAAAGAGACTGAAGAGCACGCAATGCACGATGAATCGTCCTCTCAACTCGATCGGCAACTCAACACGCTGTTAGGAGCGACGTCCCGTCACGTCAGATTGAACTGCGGTCGCGCAGAGCCGCAGTGGCTTCGTTGGCCAGTTGATCGCACCGTTCGTTCTCGGGATGGCCGGCGTGACCGCGCACCCACATCCACTTCACTTGATGACGCGAGGCCGCTTCGTCCAGCTGTTGCCACAGGTCCACATTCTTCAGCGGCTCTCTGCCGCGGCGCCAGCCTTTGGCTTTCCACTTCGGCAGCCACTCGCTCATCGCCTTGCACACGTACTCAGAATCGGTATAGAGCACGACGGCGCAGGGTTCCCTGAGTGCACGGAGCGCTTCGATCGCGGCACGGATTTCCATGCGGTTGTTGGTGGTCGCCGGCTCGGCCCCGGAGATTTCACGTCGCGCCGTGCCATGCACCAGAATGGCCGCCCAGCCGCCCGGGCCGGGATTTCCGTGACATGCCCCGTCTGTATAAATAATGACCTGTTTCATTGCGACGAAATGGTAGCGGATGCGCACCCACTCCGGAACCGAGGCCGCAAGCCGCTCTGACCACCCGCGGGAATGAACAATTATCCGACGCGGTGCCGCCGCGACCCGTTCAGCGAAGATATACGAATGATGCCGAAAGTCACCGCGCTGTCACATCCCGTCTGGTCAATACCCGAATCGCAGTGACGTATTTACGGCGTTTGTGTGCAGGTCGCGAGGCCCCATGGACGTTTACCGGTCGTCCGGTGGCAACGCGGATTTGAGAGGAGCGCGGATTGCCTCGTTGTTCAGCAGGAGTCTGTCCGAGCGTGATGCGGGGGTGAACGATGTTGAGCCGATCGCATACCAGATTGATCCGGCAATGGACGATGATCTTCTGCGTGCTGGCCATTGCCGGCATCTGCTTCGGCACGTTAATGCCGATGCCCTTTGACCGGACGCCGCCGAAGGTGTCGTTTATCGACGGGATTCGCTTTATCAGTTTTGAGCCGACTTGCGCTCGCGATGTAATCGGCAACGTCATGATGTTTGTGCCGGCCGGCGTAATTTTCTGGGCGACAGCCGCGACGTGGGTTCGACGGGCCTGGGCGACCACCGCCGCCATTGCAGCCGCGGGAATTCTGAGTTTCGGAATCGAATGGGCTCAGGTCTTTATTCCCGGCCGCTACCCGAGTGCGATCGACATCTGCACAAACATGTTTGGCGCGCTGGTCGGCGCGACCCTCGTGAACATTCTGACGCAGATACTCGCCGCGATCATTCGGCGCCTGGCAGCCAGTCCCATGCGAATCGAAAGCCCTGACAAGGCGACCTCCATGACATTGACGATTCGCCTTTGAGAATCCGCCCACCTCTCGACGTGCACCGCGTGTTGACGGCGGTCGCTCGAAGTCACAAGGGAAAATGGTCCTTTGTGGTCAGGATCCGCTGTATTTCCTGGAGTGTTTCAGATGCTCGTCGAAGTTCTTCAGGAACTTCTCGAACACATCGTCCGCGTTTCTGATAATCACGATGTTCTCGGCGTTCTTCTCCTCGGCCGATTTCGTGAAGTTGTATGAGCCGGTGATGACAGTGCGGTCGTCGATCAGGATGACCTTGTTGTTCGCTGTCGCATGTTTGGCGTCAAAGTGGACGGGAACGCCTTCGCGCCGGAGGATTCGCCAGCTGCCGTACGTCATTTTCTCCTGAGACTTGTCGAGTATCACGCAGACGTCCACACCGCGTTTTTTGGCTTTCACCACGGCGTTCGTGATCGGCTTTGACGTGAAGAAGTACGCTTGAATTCGGATTGTTTGTTCCGCCGATGCCAGTTCCTCGGCGATGCGCTCCTCACAGCCGCCCCCGGGAGAAAACACCGCATCAATCTCGATGGACCGCTTGCCTGGCTTATCCGGACCCGCCGAAGCCCCGATCGAAAGCAGCGCCAATGCAACGACTGTAAACACCGGAAGCCCGAAAAAGAGACCCCTTTCGAATCGGCTCGATGCGCGTTGATACCCGCAATTCATATCCATGCCTTACTCTCTCCTGAAATGAAATCTCAGCCCGTCATTGCCCGCGATAGGCTCGTCAACCGTTGTCCGGCAGTCCGGGCCTGATCGCTGACGCCGTCTATGCGGCCAGTGAATTGCGAGACGGCCTGCAATGGACCCGCACCAAAATTGAGTACCCGACACTGTTCGGCATGGTATCGGGTGCCGTAGGCCTGTCCAGAAAAAAACTACTCGGACCCACCGGAGGACGGCTGATAACAACTCCCATCGCGATTGGACGCGCGCGTTTTGTATGTTTGAACAGACGGACTGCAACCGCGGCCGGCAGGCTGGAACGATATTCCCGGCTCGCTTTGGCCGATAGGTGTTGAGAGACGCCGCGTCCGGCCGGTGGCCTTTCAGGGGGAACTGCATGAGGGCTCAGACGAAGATTGGCTTGAAGCACTCAATGGCCGGACTATTGTTCAGTGCGGTCGCTGCCGCGACGGTAATCTTCGCCATGAAAACCTATGCGGGCCCGGTACCGCCGATCGTGCTTCCGAGTGCCGTTGCAATGGCAGTCTTCCTCGTGATGAATCGCCGCCTCTGGCGATCTGTGAAAGAGTCATACGACGCCGGGGAAGTCTGTCGCCGTGTGAATCAGCCGGGAGCCGGCGAAACGACCGACAGACGGGGCGATGAGCGATCGACCTGGTTCGCAAAGGACGAGGGCGAGGCGGCGCCGGTCGGGTCGTCGCCAAAAAACAAAAAAACCCTCCAAGCCGTGGGGCCTGAAGGGCTCGTCTGAAAGCACCCCCAAGGGGATTCGAACCCCTGTCGCCGACATGAAAAGCCGGTGTCCTAGGCCTCTAGACGATGGGGGCCTGGGTGCGTCCGGGGCGATTCATCCGCCTCGGATGACTTAAGGGGGACGGGTATTAAAGACCACCGAATCCGTTCTGGCAAGAGCGATTCGGAATGAGAAAGGTCCGACCCCGGGGAAAGCCGAATCGGCCTCATTCGCGATCATCTGGTAGATTGAATGGACAAAAAAACGTCGCGCCGAGTATGAGTGATTCGACGCGACGTCACGATGGCGCAATCGAGAGGGCCTCGATCGCTGCGGGGCATGAACAGGCTGGTCAGGGGGACCAGCCTGACAGGGGGCAGGTTTTAGAGAGGCGAATGCTTTCTTGCGGATCCGAACCCGCAGCTCCGACACATCGTTAGCGCGTT
Organism: Phycisphaerae bacterium; assembly: GCA_019636475.1. Lineage (NCBI taxonomy): Bacteria > Pseudomonadati > Planctomycetota > Phycisphaerae > Phycisphaerae bacterium. The sequence goes on along the minus strand of JAHBXN010000015.1, from coordinate 22,451 downwards.
CCCCCGGTACGCAGGTTGGCTGGTTTTCCGAATCTCAATCTCCGGCGTCGCAATACCCGCCGCCCTCTAATCCATGACATTCTTTAGGTGGCTGGGACGGGAAAAATCAACTCGCCGCGATCCGGTAATCCGCGTTTCTGCAAGCTGACGCACTCATGGGCCGTGGCGCGCGACCTTATTGCCACGCGAGCGCGGATTTGCGGACGCGGCATTTGAGAAAAAAGGCCGGACGTTAGAATACCAGACCATGCAAGCCCTCTTGGATTGGCTCCAGAACAACAAGCCGCTGCTGATTCTCATTGTTGCCGCCCTCGCGGCTTTGCTCGTGCTACAGCGATTGACCAGATTCGTCGGCCGACTCGTCCGCGCCGTTCGACGTCGCGGCAAGCCGGTGACACTTCATCCGAAGCTCCAGAACTATGGGGGCCACAGCGACGAGGAAATGGAATCAGATCGGCTGATGGCGGGTGGGATTATCGCGACCAGCTCGACGGCGTCGGTCGCCGGCTACGAAATCGTTCGTCAGGTCGAAGCGGTATTCGTCGAGGGCTATCGAACGCCGACCGACGCGACCAACGCCCTGAAAGCCGTGGCGGTTCGGCGGGGGGCCAACGCGATTATCAATCTCCTGCAACAACGATCAGCAGCTGGAAAATGTGCCGCACAGGGCGATGCGGTATGCATCGAGCCGCTGGTCTCCAAAGCGCGTCCCGCCGGATCTTAACCAGCGCCAGTCACTGAATCGGTTGCTGGTGGGTGGGTGTAACCCCCGATTGCGAAATTCCCCAATTGGGTAAAATCCCCCGCTCTTTACCACATTTCGATCTCCGGCGGTCGGCTGGTCGTGCATTTCCTGATGAAACACGTGTTTTGGGAATTCGGAGCGCCCCGGCGCGGCAGTTGCTGTCCCAACTGCCCGGTCCTTGGTTGTGAGCCGTTGAGAAACACTGAGCAAGACTACAGGAGAAGGTCGTTTGTTGGATTTTTCGTTATCTGATGTGAGGCGCAATCCCATCCAACTTGGGCTGCGAGAGAATCTTTGGAGAGAGCAAACGATGAAAGTGATGCGAAATCGAATCATCCGTCTGATTGCCCTGCTTGCAATCGGAGCGGCGGCAAGCCCCGTATGGGCTGCGCCGGAAGATGCCACAGCGGATGCAGTCATCGGCCAGAGTGACTTCAGCACCAACGGGATCAACCAGGGCGGCGCAGGCGCCGGAAGTCTCAACGGAAATCGTGGGCTGTTTGTCGATTCGTCCGGTCGATTGTGGGTCGCTGACTCCGGGAACAATCGGGTGTTGAGTTGGCCCAGCGCCGCCGGTTTCGCAAGTGGCGACAATGCGGACATCGTTCTGGGACAGGCGACTTTTACCGATGTGGATAGCAATCGGGGCAACAATGCGCCTGACGCGACAACCCTTTTCGACCCGCGAAGCGTCGCAGTGGACGCGGACGGCCGCGTCTATGTCGCCGATTCCGGCAACAAGCGCGTGCTGCGTTACGATCCGCCCATCACAAACGGCATGCAAGCCGTTCAGGTCTTCGGCCAGAACGGGGATTTCACAAAGAACGACCAGGCAAATGCCATGAACGCCAACGCATTCAACATGGGAAACCCGGACGGCATCGCACTGGACGCGCAGGGCAATCTTTATCTTGCCGATCGTTTCCTGCACCGGGTGGTCGTGTATCTTGATCCGGTCAATACGGATGAACAGGCGGATACGGTGCTCGGGCAAGTCGATTTGACTAAGGCTCAAAGAAACCAGGACGACAACAATCCGGTTCCGGGCGCCAATACACTTAATAATCCGATCGGGGTCGGCGTGGATTCGGACGGCAATGTTTATGTCGCCGATGAGGGTAACAACCGCGTGCTGCGGTTTGAGCCGCCGCTCACGGACAATATGAACGCGACGCGCGTCTATGGCCAGGCGGATTTCAGCGGAGGGAATGCAAACGATCCGGACGTGTCGGCTTCCAGCATGAACGGGCCGGTCTATGTCGCAATCGATCCTGTGACCGGGAATCTGTACGTCGCGGACGCCATCAACAATCGGATACTGGAGTTCGAAACGCCCGAAACGAACAGCGTGGCCGATCGGGTGCTCGGTCAGGACGGTGATTTCACGACCAAGCTGGCCAACAAGGGCGGCGTCAGCGCGAACAGTCTGCAGGACGTTGGTGGCGTGGCGACCGATGCCGATGGCAATCTCTATGCCGGTGATCGGCTGAACAATCGGGTGCTTCGCTACGAGATCGCCGAATCAAATGACAACGGAAACAACAACAACAACAACAACAACAATAACGACAACGATAACGGCAATGGCAATGGAAATGGCAACGCAAACAACAATGCAAACGACAACAACGACGGTCCCGGCGCGGAGGCGCCGCTGTGCGGCGTCTGCGGAGACGGCGCGATGATGTTTGCTCCGATGATGTTTGCCGGACTCGCTGCTGTTCGGCGGTCCACACGACGTCGATGCGGCAGGTCGTCGCGGTCGTCCCACGCGGCAGCGCGTTGATCATTACGGCATTACGCTTTCAAAGCCGGTGAATCGAGATTCGCCGGCTTTTTTATTGAGATCGCGCCGGCGATTGCTATCGTATCAGGGCAAAGGAGTGCAATCGTCGTTGCGAGGTCTATTCTCGGAAATTGCAGTATGCCGATTTCATCGGCCCGGCGGGTATGTGGCGCGGCGATCCGTGCATCCCGTCGGCCATGTGGCGCACCTCTTTCCCGGTTCCGCGATCGTGGCATTGGCGGCGGGGATTCTGGTCTTGATCCTCGGGGCGGGAAACGCCCGCGCTGATGCGCTGGATGATGTTCGCGCTCGAGGAAAACTGATCTGGGGTGGCGATGAGGAGGGCGGCGGTCCTTACGTTTATCCCGATCCGGACGATCCGCGCCGGATGATCGGTTTCGAAGTGGAGTTGTCTGAAATCATCGCCGAGGAACTGGGCGTCCGCGCCGAGTTTCATCAGGCTGACTGGAACACGCTGCCAAACTTTCTCGATAGCGGCGAGATCGACATCATCCTGAATGGCTACGAATGGACTCCGCAGCGAGCCGGCCAGATGCTCGCCAGCCGGCCTTACTACATCTACGAACTTCAACTGCTGGCGTCGAAGCGCGACGCGCGCATCCAGTCATGGGACGACCTAGTCGGGCGGCCGGGAGAGGCGCTGAAGATCGGTGTGATGCAGGGCACCGCCGCAGCGACGTATGTGCGCGGTCGGTTCGGCGATCGCGTGACGCTCGTCGAGTATGACGGCAATACCAACGCGATGCTGCAAACCGCCTCCGGCGTCGACGACGCGACGGTCCAGGATCTGCCGATTGCAGTCTTCTATCGAACTCTGCCGCAGGGACGCGACCTGCGATTCGTCGGTGATCCGGTCGGTCGCGGATATTACGTGATGTTTGCCCGAATGGGGGAGACACGGTTGATTGAAGCGATTGACCGTGCCATCGAGTCGGCATTTCGTGACGGTCGATTGCGGCGGGTCTATGAGAAGTACGGTCTCTGGAATGGAACACAGGACGGGCTGCTGGACGCCCGGCCCGAATCGGCTGGCATTGAAAGCGTCCGGGGCTGGCGCGCGTTCGTCACCTATTCTCCGGTGCTGATCGAAGCGGCGTGGACGACTTTGAAGCTCTCATTCCTGGCCATGCCGATCGCGGTCATTCTTGGCCTGCTCGTCGCGCTTGGCCGGTTGTATGGGCCGAAGATGCTTGGCGTCGGATTGAGTTTCTACGTCGAGATTCTGCGTGGAACCCCCGTCATGCTGCAACTGCTGGTAATCTACTTCCTGTTGCCTGAATTGCTCCGAACTATCGGAATCGGCGGGCTCGATCGCGTGACGGCGGCCGTTATTGGTTTGGGAATTAATTACTCGGCGTATGAAGCGGAAATTTATCGCGCCGGCTTGCAGGCGATTCCGCGCGGACAGATGGAGGCATCGCTGGCGCTGGGTATGACTCGCACGCAGGCGCTGCGGATCGTGATTGTCCCGCAAGCGCTTCGGATTTCCCTGCCCCCGGTAACCAATGATTTCATCGCACTCTTCAAGGATACCTCGATCTGCTCAGCGATTGCGGTCGTTGAACTGACAAAGCAGTACAATATCCTCTCAAACAGCACGGGCGCACGGATCGAACTCGCGGTGATGACGGCGTTACTTTACCTGCTGATGAGCTATCCACTGTCACTCGTGGCACGGCGCCTGGAGCGAGTGATGGCGGGCGAGGTCCACCACTGATCGCAAATCGCCCGGATTCCGGCACGGTCGTGAGGCATTCTGAACTTGATACAGATAGAACGATTATTCAAGCGTTTCGGCACACGTGAAATACTTCGCGGCGTATCAATGCGTGTGGAGCGCGGCGAGGTGGCGGCACTGATCGGTGCATCGGGCAGCGGAAAGAGCACGCTACTGAGATGCCTGAACGGACTGGAGTCCTTTGATGCCGGGACGATTCACGTCGCCGATGCAGGCGTGCCTTCCGGACGGCATCCCGCATCGAGCAAAGGGATGCTTCGGCTTCGTCGCCGCGTCGGCATGGTGTTTCAGCAATTTAACCTGTTTCCGCACATGACCGTACTGCAAAACGTCATGACGGGCCCGTTACATGTGCTTGGCATGGCTCGCGAGGAGGCGGCGGCGCGCGCGGAGAAACTGTTGGATCGTGTCGGGTTGTCGGACTTTCTGGATCGGCGACCGGGAACTCTTTCCGGTGGGCAGCAGCAGCGCGTGGCGATCGCGCGGACCCTTGCGAATGAACCGGAGGTCATTCTCTTCGACGAGCCCACCAGCGCGCTCGATCCGAAGATGACGGCTGAGGTTCTTTCGGTCATTGCTGATCTTGCGAATGAAGGGCAGACGATGCTGGTCGTGAGCCACGCAATGGGCTTTGTCAACAAGACAGCACACAGCGTACACGTTTTCGTCCAAGGCGAGATCGTCGAGTCCGGGCCGCCGCGCCAGGTTTTTGAGACATCCACCCATCCGCTGACGCGGGAACTGCTCGCGCATGTCGACTAGTGGAGCCGCTCAAGGCTTGCGCGCGTGATAGAGGCAATAACGCTGCCGCTCCGTTGCGCGACCACGCAGAATCTGCAATCCTTCCTGGCCGAACCATTCGAAAGCAATGAATCCGATGGAATTCAGGAGCGCGCGCATTTCACGCCATGTGTGGTGTTTCACGTGAAATTTTGAATCCTCGACGGGAATGTGATCTCCATTGGGTGTCGAGCAATACAGACAACCGCCGGGTTTCAAGGCACTGAACACTGCATGCAGAAAACGGCTCGGATCGTGCAGATGCTCGATGGTTTCAAATGAGATCACGCTGTCGAATGGTCCGTGTCCTGCAACGAGGTCACTTGTGGCGGCGTCGTCGATGGATGCACAGATATGGTCGATTCGCTCGTGCCCGTAGTAGTGGCGAGCGAACGCAATCGCATCTTCCGCGATATCGATTGCCAGGACGTGACACCCACCGTCCGCCAGGATTTTCGAACCGTAGCCGTTGCCGCAGGCGGCGTCGAGGACTTTTTCGTCGCGTCCCAGATGCTGCAAGGCCCAATAGTATCGGACCCGATGGCCGATCTCGACCTGTTCCAGTGCCTCTGCGGTGACACGTTCTCCGGTAAACGGAAGATGCGGCGCGCCGGGATCCGCGTCTTTCGGCGGGTAGAGCGTTAGGATCGCGCAGTCGCGGCCGAATTCAGCGCGGGCACGAGCGGCCAGCGCTTCCTGTTGCGCATCCGAAGAGATGAGGATTCCCGATACCGAGCCGTCAATTACTTTTGATGCGGGCTCAACGTTCCAAGGCCCGACACGACGCCCCCATTGAAGCGGCGAATCGTCTATCATGCCCGCGATGCGATCGGCATATGCTTCGAGGATCGGCAGAATCTTGGCCGTGTGGGCACCGGCAGCGAAGACGGCGATTTTTCCACGGCCGCGCCAGTCGCGCAGGACCGAATCCGCTCGCATTCGGGCGTCTTCGATCGTGGCGTTGCGGGCAACGAATGTTGTTGATTCTGATCCCATTTTTTGAACTCCGATTACCGCCCGATCGGTTCTCGTGACTCGCCCCGGCCCGTTGTAGCAGACCGAGATTCGCCGGTCGATGCGAAGGCGCGGAGCATTCAAGAAATTCGTTGGCGGCTTGTCGTTATATCGGCGGTGCAAATCGTCGGATCAGAGTTTCGGCTGTCGCCACGCCGTCGGCCGCGGCAGACATGATGCCGCCGGCATAGCCCGCGCCTTCTCCGATGGGAAACAGTCCCTGAGTGGAGACGCTTTCGCGGGTGTCCGGGTTGCGTGGGATTCGGACCGGGGCGCTGGCCCTGGATTCGGGACCGGTGACGAGTCCCTCATCGCCGGCGAAGCCGGGCAATCGTGCGTCGAGGTCGGCCAGCGCGCGTCGAACGGACTGCACGACATCGTTCGGCAAAATCTCGTTCATTGAAGTCCATGCGCCGCCAAGTGGATAGCTGGTTTCCGGCGGCCGGCCCTCGGATTTTCGCCCGGCTACAAAGTCGGCTGCCCGCTGGCACGGTACCCGATATGAGCGCCCAGTCAGTTCAAACGCCGTGCGCTCCCAGTGTTCGACGAACTCCAACCCTCGAATTGGGTCATTTTGAATGGCCTGGATTGGTACGGTCATTACGATTCCGCTGTTCGCGAAGGGCTGATTTCGACGCACGCCGCTTGCGCCATTGGTTGCGATCAGCCCGGGACTCTCATTGGTGGGCAATATGAGACCGCCGGGGCACATGCAGAAACTGTACACGTCGCCCAACTCGGCGGCAGCACCCTTGGCAACGAGATGGTATTCAGCCGGGGGTAGTCTGTGATGACCGCATGACGGGCCGTACTGCCACCGATTCACGAGTGACTGAGGATGCTCGACCCGAACTCCCAATTGAAACGGCTTGGCGACGACCTGTACGCCGCACGCGACGAGCATCCGGATGGTGTCGCGGGCGGAATGTCCCAGGCCCAGAAGCAGCGCACCGGGCCTTAGGGTTTCGGGTGGACTGGCGCCGGGCGTCGTGCAGGACAATCGGATCGACTTGATTGCTCCGTCGACGATTTCGATCCGGTCGAGACGGGTTCCGAATCGGACCTCGCCGCCGTGTGCGATGATGGTGGCGCGAATGCGGGCGCACAACGTGGGGATGCGATCGCTGCCAAGATGGGGACGGCTGTCGACCAGTATGTCGTGCGGCGCGCCGTGATCGACAAACACCTGAAGGATGTCGCGCATGTGAGGATCGTTGACGCGCGTGTAGAGCTTCCCGTCGCTGTAGGCTCCAGCTCCTCCTTCGCCGTAGAGAAGGTTGCTTTCGGGATCGAACTCATGAAGGCGATAGAATCGCTGGAGGATGTCGCGGTGTCGCGTCTTCACGGGCTGGCCGCGATCGATGACGATCGGGCGGTAGCCGTGGCGGGCGAGCCATAAGGCGGCGAACATGCCGGCCGGTCCGAAGCCAACGACGATCGGACGGTCCGCAATCGGATCTCGACCGTGCTGAAGTGGTCGCGGAATCGCGGTATGCACGGGGGCGACATCGGTGCGGTGAAGTCGCTTCAGGACGCGGGATTCGTCTCTCGGGCCGCCGGCGAGCGCCAGTTCCACGTTGTAAACGAATTGAATGCGATCCTTCCGGCGCGCGTCGATGGAACGTCGAACGATGACGAATTCCCGGATGGCATCGGGCGCGATGCGGAGCCGGCGGGCTGCGCGGTCGCGCAACATCGAATCGTCATCGTCGAGGCTGAGCGTCAGATTGCGGAGCAGGAGGGTCATTGGGAGATCATTTCGTGTTCTGCATTCGATAGGCAATCGAAGCCCGGCACGTAGCGGCGACTCGGGCGAATTTGATCAGATGACGTTTGCGTCGTCAGGCCGGATCACCCGGGAGAGATGTCTGACATTCGTAGAGCGCGGGTCCGAAGATCACCGATCAAGCTCTGCTGCAATGATGTTCAGGCTGCCCAGGACCGCGACGACATCGCTTATCGAATGGCCGATGACGAGGTGTTCGAACACGGAGTAGTTAATGTAGCTCGGGGGTCTGCAACGGGCGCGATAGGGGCGGTTGCCACCGTCAGAGACGAGATAGAATCCGAGCTCGCCGTTTGCGGTCTCGTTGGCACCGTAGGCCTCGCCGACGGGCGGCTCGAATCCCCGGTTCCACATGATCTTTTCGAAATGGTGGATGAGTCCTTCGATGGAGAAATATACCTCGCGTTTGTCCGGCAGTGTTGATTTCACATCGGGGAGGACATTGACCGGCCCGCTCGGAATGTTATCAATCAACTGTCTGAGGATGTGCAGTGATTGCTGCATCTCCTCAAGTCGGACGAGATAGCGAGCGTAGACGTCGCCACCGGTTGCGATCGGTACCTTGAACTCGACGCCGCTGGAGCCTTTGCCGTCCCAGTTGTCGGCGTAGCAGAGGTAGGGTTCGTCTTTTCGCAGATCGCGCTGGACGCCGGCGCTTCGCGCCAAGGGGCCGGTCCAACTCCATGCGATCGCCTGCTCCCGGGTAATGACGCCGATCCCTTTGGTGCGTTCGACGAAGATCCGGTTGCGTGTGAGAAGCGATTCGAAATCGTTGATGGCGTTGGGCAGACGCTTGAGAAAGGCGTTCACATGGTCAGGCCACTCATCGGGAATGTCCTGCATCAGGCCGCCGACGCGCGTATAGCTCGTCGTGAATCGCGCGCCGCAGATTTCCTCAAACAGGTCGTAGATGTATTCACGCTCGTTGAACGTGTAGAGGAAGCTGGTGAACGCGCCAAGGTCGAGCCCGGCCGTTCCGAGGCAGAGCAGGTGATCCTGGAGTCGCGCCAGCTCTGCGATGATGGTGCGTAGGACCTTGCATCGCGGTGTGAGTTCGATGCCGAAGAGTTTTTCGCAGGCAGTGTGCCATGCGATGTTGTTGGCCATGGGGCTGATGTAGTTCATACGATCGGTCACGACGACGTACTGGTTGTAGTCGAGATGCTCGCCCAGCTTCTCAAAACCGCTGTGCAAATAGCCGATGTGCGGCGTGCAGGCGACGACCGATTCGCCGTCGAGCTCGAGCACGAGGCGCAGGGTCGTGTGGGTCGCCGGGTGCTGAGGACCGAAGTTGAGGGTCCACAGGTCTCCGCCGACATCCTCGCGTTCGAGGCGGGTGGGGGCGAATTGGGGCATGGTGGCCATGGGCAGACATCTCCTCCGATTGTATTGGGTCCGATTCTAATGAAAGCACGGTCCGGGCGACAGTGGGGGAGGCGATAGGGGTGGTATCTCGTCCGCCCGCTCAAGGTGACGAATACGGCACAATTCGTTAGCATCGATGAGTGAGGAGCGATGATCCCATTTTGGGTGGCGTATTGATGCCCGATCCGATCGAAGAGAACCAACCGGCAGCGCAGAATTCGTGGGCTGAGTTCGCCGACGAGTCGCTGATGGCGATGCGGCTCTGCGATCTGGGGCTTTCACTGAGTGGGACTCCGGTGGAGGGGCATATCAGGCAGGTGCTCACGGAACTCCGGAGCCGGGGGCTGAAGTTCCGGCCGCATTTCTGGCTATCAACGGAATGGTTCACCCCTGATGGCGTTCCGGGCATCGCGGTACCGTTTTATCTGGCGCATCCGCGACTGACGGAACTGGAACGCAAGATCATGTTGCTGGCCGAAGGGGAATCAGCCGAGTCGTGCCTGAAGATCATCCGGCATGAGGTCGGCCACGCGATCGATAACGGGTATCGGCTTCATAAGCGTCGGGATTATCGCAAGGTTTTCGGCTCGTGGTCGAAGAGCTATCCCGAGTTCTACCAGCCGAAGCCGCACAGCCGCCGCTATGTATTTCATATCGAGGACTGGTACGCCCAGAGCCATCCGGCGGAGGATTTTGCGGAGACGTTCGCCGTGTGGTTGACGCCGGGAATGGACTGGGAGCGCAAATACTGCAACTGGCCGGCGCTGAAGAAGCTGCGATATGTCGATGCCTTGATGAAGGAACTGGCCGGACAGCCACCGACGGTTCGGTCTCGAAGACGAACCGAACCAGTGGAGAAGCTGACACTCACATTGCAGGCTCATTACGATGCGAAGCGCCGCCGCTATGGCACTGATTTGCCGGATTTCTTCGATCGTGACCTGCGAAAGCTGTTTTCAGATTCGCCGGAGTACGCCTCAAATGAGTCGGCTGCGCGTTTCCTGCAGCGGATGCGCCGCCAGACACGACGCATTGTGGCGCGATGGACAGATGCCTATCAATACACGATTGATCAGGTTCTGAAGCAGATGATAGATCGATGTCGCAAGCTGAATCTTCGACTCACACGCACGCAACCTCACACGGAGATTGAAGCTACGGTTTTGCTGACGGTTAAGACGATGAATTACATACATGACGGACGGCATCGCATGATGCTGTAGGCGCGATCGCGGTTTCCAGTCGTTTGTGTATGCCCAAGAAGCTCCGCATTTCGGTCATGATGCAGGCCGGCTGCGTTCCGCCGAAGAGCGACGCGGGCCTGAGCGAGCAGGAGATGATGTCCTGCAAGACGGAGTACCATGTCCTGCAGGCGCTGAAACGCCTGGGGCACGATGCGGAGCCTTTGGTAGTCGCGAGCGAGCTGAATGTCATCCGCGAGGCGATCAGCATCCGTAAACCACATGTCGTTTTCAATCTGCTCGAGGAATTTCGCGGGCTGGACTTTTACGTGCCCTATGTGCTGGGCTATCTCGAATTAATCCGCCAGCCGTATACGGGTTGCAATCCTCGCGGCCTTCTGTTTGCCACGAGCAAGGCGCTGCAACGGAAGATTCTGAGGCATCATCGCATCCTCGTGCCGGACTTTTACGTGGTTCCGTACCTGAAGAAGACAAGGCGGCCTGCGCGAATGCAGTTTCCGCTGATCGTCAAATCCGCGACGGCTCACGGCTCGGTGGGAATTGCGCAGGCGTCGGTCGTGCATGACGACGAGAAGCTCAACGAGCGGATCGCTTTCATTCATCATGAACTCTCCAATGACGCCATCATTGAAGAGTATGTTGAGGGACGAGAGCTGTACGTGGCGCTACTGGGAAATCAGCGAATCGAGGCGTTTCCCATCTGGGAGATGATCTTCGAGAAATTGCCGGACGGAGCCGCCAATATCGCGACCAGCAAGATCAAATGGGACACGAATTATCAGCAGCGAATCGGCCTGAAGACGGGGGCGGCTGAGAATCTCACGGAGTCCGACGTAAAGCGGATCATCCATCTATGCAAGCGAGCCTATCGCGTGCTGAACCAGAGCGGCTATGCGCGAATCGATCTGCGCATGACCGCGGACGGGCGGGTGTATGTCATCGAGTCAAATCCTAATCCGCAGATCGCGATTGATGAGGAATTCGCGGAATCGGCGCTGATGGCCGGTGTCGATTATGAGTCACTCCTGACCCGGATCATTCAACTCGGAACGCGCTATCACGCGGGACTGGAATAGCCTCTCAGTCTTCACGTGAGATTTCTCAACCTGTTGCAGGTGGTTGGCGCTACGGTATCAGATGATTGCATCGAGCGCGGCAGCGAGGTCTTTCTTGGGGCGAAGTCCGCTGAATCGCTTGACGATTTCACCATTCCTGAAGACCAGTACGGTGGGTATGCTCTGTATTCCGAATTTAGCGGATGTTTCCTGATTGCTGTCGGTGTCCAGCTTGCCGACTTTCACCTTTCCGGCGTAGTCATTGGCGATCTCGTCGATGACGGGTCCCAGCGCCCGGCAGGGCATGCACCACTCGGCCCAGAAATCCACAAGGACCGGCGTTGAGGATTGGAGAACTTCCTGCTCAAAATTGCTGTCGCTGAATGTAAGCGTATTCTGGCCGGCCATGGCAGTAACTCCTGCTATTCTGTCAGACTCCGGCAGGCGCCATCGCCTGCGTGAATTCGCATGTTTCGGGCGGGATTCTAGTAATCCGACGCCCGCAAGTCAAAACGCAGCACCCTGAAGGCCGATCGCGGCGTTCGGCGCATCGAAACCATTGACCATCTCTTCTGATGCAACTACGATTCCCCGCGTTACATCGCGAGATCCGTACGAAGAATCCAACACCTGATCAGCAGAACGGAGAACGGAACATGAGCAGAACCTGTACGCTCAAAGGCAACCCACTGTCACTCGAAGGTCCGGAACTGAAAGTCGGCGATATCGCGCCCGATGCCGTCGTTCGCAGCAATCTGGTGACCGATTGGAAGCTCTCAGAGGGCAAAGGCAAGACTCGGATTTACAGCGTGGTGCCGTCGCTCGATACGCCGGTCTGTGCCGAACAGACCCGTCGCTTTTACAAGGAAATCGCACACCTTCCGAATGTTGAATTCTATACGATCAGCTTCGACCTGCCCGTGGCGATGGCTCGATTCTGCGGCGCCGAAGGCATCGATACAACGAAATTCAAGGTCCTGAGCGATGCCAAGCACGCGGACTTCGGAAGGAAGTACGGCACGTTGATTCCCGAACATCGCATCAACTGCCGAGCAGCTTTTGTTGTCGGCTCGGATGACAAGATCAAGTATGCTGAGTACGTGAAAGAGGTCGCCGAGCATCCGAACTATGAGGCCGTGCTGAAGGTTGCCAAGGAGGTCGCCGGCTGATTCTCTTTGCAGGCCGATGGTATGCCTGCGAGAATCCGAAGCGGGCCGGCTTCCGGCATCTGCTGTCCGCTGCTCCCGCAAGGCGCGTGGGCGGCAATTCGACGCGAGCCGGTTCAAGTGACTTTAATCAGACCCGCCTGTCTTCCTGCCGGAAGATGGGCGGTTTCATTTTCCACAGGGTTAATGCGCGGAGTGTGCGCTCCCGGGCACTTCGACTTTCCTCGTGCTTTGATGTTTTTCCGCGGACCGCCCGTGACAGTCGGCGACCCGGTGGTTTTCAACTCGCTGGATGCCGGCGGCGGGGGTAAGCCGGGCTAATTTTTGATTCGCTGCCCGTCGCTGAGTTTCTCGACGTCTGAGGCCGCGATGTTTTGCCCGGCCGCCAATCCGCTCAGGATCTCGACCTGGCCTGGGGCCGATGCGCCGAGTGTCACGGCCGTGGCTTTCAGATGTCCATCGATCAAGACAAAGACGCGTCCGGATTTGCCGTCATTGGAACTCGCGCAGGCTGTGGACGGAATCCAGATTCTTCCCGTGCCGCTGCCGCCGGAGTTTGTTTCATCAGAGTAAAACACAACCTGTGCCACGCCTTCGACACGCAGCGAATCGTCGGGATTCTCAATTCGCACCTTGACCTGAACCGTCGCCTTGGAGTAATTCGCGCCCGGATCGATCCACATAACATAGCCGTCGAAGCGGCGATTCTTGTAGGCGTCCGGTGTGATGCGGCATCGCATGTTTCGGCTGATCCGCGAGATGTCGAGTTCGCTGATATCGACTTCGACCCGGAGAACGGACATATCCGCGATCGTGCCGAACTGCGCGTTGGCGTTCGCCCCGATGCCGCCCTCGGCCGCCACGAAATCACCGACTTCGACATTCCTCTCAAGAATCACGCCGCTGATCGGGGCAACGACTTCGCAATCCCGCAAAACTTTTTCGGCATATTCCAGAGTCGCCTGGTCCTGTTTAACCTGTGCCTGGGCTTCGTCGAGAGCGCGAACAGCCTCGGCGAACTCGATGTCCGGCGCGTTTTCGCTGTCGTGAAGCTTCTTCACTCGCTCGAAGTTGACTTTCTGAAACTCGAGAGCAGCCATCGATTTTTGCAGCGCTGCAGCCGCCTCATCGCGGCGGGCCTTCGGCAGCACGCGCTCAATCCGAGCAAGCACCTGCCCTTTGACGATTTTGTCGCCCTGTTCGAACAGAAGTTCAGTGATCTGTCCGGAGACCTTCGTCGTCACGCTGACCTTGCGGTCGGACACGATTTTTCCCGACGCAGTGTGGACGGGTATCGGCTCGTCCGCCGCTCGTTCTGTGACAGTCACGAATGTAACGGGAGACGCGGCTGTCGAAGACCCGGAGAAGATCGAAGACGCAAACTCGACCGGAACATAGCGGTAGACCACGAAAGCCGCAGCCGCGACCGCAAGCATGACGTAGAGCCAGGTGAATGATCGAGTCTTCGCTGCCTGCTCGGGTTTGCCCGCGGCAGGTCGTTGCTCCTTGGGGATGGTGAGCGATCGAATCTGCGCGCGGATATCCGGTTGAGTCGACATAGGTCTGTTACGATTGTAGCGGGAAATCAGGCTTTACGCAGGGCCTCGAGTATGCTGATTCTGGACGCCTTCGCGGCCGGAGCGATGGCTCCGATGATTCCAACGAGCATCGATACAGATAAGGCGGACACGACAATCGTCGGCGTGATCCGGAGTTCATAGGCAAGGACCGTCCAGGTGGTGTCCGATAAGAAATCCTGACGTGATCCGCTGATAAATGAAGCCGCGAGCAGTCCAAATGTGCATGCCACGAGACAAATCATCAGCGATTCGATGACAAATGAGGTGAGTATTGCGGCCTTTGTAAAGCCGATGGTGCGAAGCATGGCAATTTCACGGCGGCGGCCGTCGACCGCGGCGTACATCGTGTTTGCGACGGCAAATACTGCGCCTGCGGCCATCAGAGTGATCAGGATGGTCGTCAGCGTCACGATTTCCAGCGATTTGGAGGAGAGGTCGCCATAGTAGTCGGTTTCAGTTTTGGACGTGAGCCGAACGGCGGGTCCTCGGATGTAATCAATTGCTGCCTGGATGTCGGCGCCGTCCTGCATGTGCAGCAGAACGCTCGAAACAAATGAGCGCCCATACGCGTTAGCGAGCATGGTTCGCGACGCCCAAATCTCGCTTTCGAGCGCTCCGCCAGCGGCTTCGAAGATTCCGACGATCGTGTAGTTGGTGCTCGATGTTCGGCCGAGCTCGATCGTTCCCCCTATTTCCAGGTTGGCATATCGATCTGCCGCAGCTTTGCCGACGATGATTTCCGGGGAGCTCTCATTAAACCACCGACCCCGGGTCAGCCGGATTTCCTCGTGCACCTGTTTTGCGATCGGCTCGACACCGCGTACCGCCACATTGGCCATGTTCCCGCTGTTGCGGCGCGGAATGGAAGTCTGCACGCACAACTCTCGGCTGATCAACGGCGCGCCGCTCTGATCGCGGGCGATGCCCGGAACCTGGAGAAGCCTGCTCGACTCGTCCGGACTGATCATGCTCGTGCTTTCGGCCGTCGCGCCGGTCTTCAACACCAGGATGTTCCGGCTCGAACCGCTGGCCCGCAGGGAAGCCTTGATGCCTTCGGCAAATGAAAGAAGGATTGCAAGGACGCCGACGACGATGGTGACGACGGCAAACGTGAGCAAGGTGCTCAGCTTTCGCACGAAGAGATTCCGCCAGTTGTATGTGACAGGCAGGACCATGGGTCATCCCAGATCGCGAAGTGACGACACCACCTTCATTCGAAATGCGAGCCAGCCCGGCCACATCGCGGCAACGACGCCGATGATCAGCGCAATCGCCATTCCCTTCATGCAGGTGGAATTGCGGACTTCAAGTGATTGAATCAGGGGCACAGACCAGTTTTTCAGCGCGGTATAACGAAAAGCCAGGAAAGGGCCGGCTGTACCGATCAGGCCGCCCAGCCCGCAGAGCAACAGGCTCTCGGTCTGGATCAAGGCAAATGCAAATCCGCCACCGAAGCCCAGCGATTTCAACGTTGCCATCTCATTGATGCGGTCGCGGAAGTTCATGCTCATGGTGTTCGCTGCCGCCATGACCGCGACAAACACCGTCAGCGCGGACAGCAGAGAAAGGTTGGTCGGTAAATCGAACTGCTGAGTGATGAACTCGTTCATGAAGGTTTTTTCGTCCTGGGTCTTGGTTTCGTCCGGCGACCCGGCGAACAGGCGGTCGATTTCCTGACGATAGAAGTCCAGATCGGCCTGCGTTGCACACTTCACGAAAAAGAAGGTGACCTGTCCAGGAAACGCGCCCTCCTGCTTGGCTATTTCCTCGAAGTAATCTCGACGACACCAGTTGGTTACGATGTCCGTCGCATTTTGAAGCGTCGAAACGACGTTGAACTCGATTTCGCGATATGGCGGAATCGACGGCAGCATGACAATGCGGTCTCCGACCTTCCAACCCATGTCGCCAGCCGTTCCGCGCCCGATCATGATGGCCTGTTTGTCCTTGTACCATGCTTCGATTTCCTCGGGTGTCAGATTGTGCTCGGGAAAAGCGGCGACGAACGCGTCATGATCGACGGCGAGCGTCGAAAGCGGCGTCGGATCGTTTTTTCGTTGACCGCCAATGTATCTCAGGCCGCAAGCCGCTGTGATGCGCGTCTTCGATGGATCGAGCGATTCGATCTTGGCTCGATAGCCCTCCGGCAGAGGATTCACAATTGAGGTTTTCTGAGTGACCGCCAGCCGAAGCTGCCGGGTGGAGTTGTCAAGGAAACGGCCGATTCCATCCACAACCGACATCGACATGACGTAGATGACGATGGGGAGTGCGACCGCAAAGCAGGTCAAAACCGTCCGAAGGGGGTTTCGGGCAAGATTGCGATAGAGGTAGATGATTCGAAGATTCACTGTCACTCTATGGGATTTTGGGTGCCGAAGCGGGCACTTGCCACTGAAGGAATCAAACTTCTCGGAGTGCGGTAAGAACCTCAATTCGGGCGGCTCGTAAACCGGGCATTAACGCCCCGAGAACGCCCAGGACGGTGACCATCGTCATTGCGCCGATCGCGATGAGCGGCGTGAGATGTATTTCAAATGCGAGCGAGGAGAAGGTGGTCGCTCCGAACATATCCTTCGTATTACCGGCAAATTGCAGCCAGGCGGCACACCCGAGGCAGCCGAGCACGCCGCCCAGGATTGCAATCATGACGGATTCCAGGACAAGGCCGGTCAAAATCTGTCGTCCTGCGAAACCGATCGTTCGAAGCATCGCGATTTCCCGCGTGCGACCGGCCACGACGGAGTACATCGTGTTTGCGATGGCAAAGACGGCTGCCATGGACATGACGCCTACCAGCGCCCCGACAACCGACAGGTAAAACTGCATGAGCGTCGTCTGTTCCGCCCAGTAGTCCTTTTCGGTCTTGCCCGCCAGTTGAATCGACGGACCGTCAATCGTCGCGATTACGGAATCTGCATCGGCGCCTGTCGCGAGCCGCAGGGACACTGACGAGTACATCGTACGATTGTAGGCATTCATCAGAGAAGGCAGGTATCCCCAGATCTCGCTCTCCATCGGTCCGCCGTCGGCCGAGAAATATCCGACGACTTTGTAACCGCGATCGCCGCCGTAACCGAGGTTGACGACGTCACCAATCTTCAGACCTCCAAAAAGCCTGGACGCCGCCAGTCCGACGATAACCTCGCGCTCGGCGGTGGAGAATCGCGGTCCCAATGGCCGAACATTGGGATGGACCGCGAAGGCATCTTCCGTCACGCCGCGTACGGCGACGTTGGCAAATGTCGCGCCGCCGTCGCGCAGTCGAGGCAGGTTCACCTGAACGATCATCTCCGGGCTGAGAAGGACCTGGCCCGTCGCGGATTGACGTTCGGCAGCGGAGAGTTGCGTCAGTTTGTTGAAATCCTCGATCGTGATGGCGCTGTTGCTCTCTGCCGTCGCGCCCTTCTTCAGGACGATGATTTTTTGCGGGTCACCAGCGACATCGAGCGAGCCTTGCACGGCGGATCGGAATCCGAGCATCCATGTGAAGACGCCGACGACCGCCGCGATGACCAGGATGGTGAGAACGGTCGTCGCCTTTCGGACAAACAGGTTTCTCCAATGGTAATTGACCGGCAGGGCCATTCGTAATTTCCTTCACGCTCTGGGCTCGCCCCGGGATCATGCAACGCGGCGCAGGGCATCCGTTGTTCGAAGCCGTAGTGCCTGAAAGGCGGGCCAGAAGCCCGCAAGCAGGCCGACAAGCAGGGCGATCACCATCGAGCCGATCACCGCGATCCAGGACACTTCCAGAATTCCGACAGGTCCAGCCTGCCGCAACTTGATCGGATACCAGAGTAAATAGAGCGTCACGGGCAGAATTCCGACCAGCGAGCCGCCGACTGCGAGCAATACGCTCTCGGCCAGCACAATTCGGAACACCCGGCCGGATTGGAATCCGATCGCCTTGAAGACGGCCAACTCCCGTGTTCGCTCGCGGAAGCTCATCATCATCGTATTGCCGGCAACCATCGCAATGACGACGACCACGACAATGGACATGACCTGCATGAGTCCGGGGATGTTTCCGGCGGCCTGGATAAAGTTCGCGCCGAAGGTGTTTTCGTCTTCGCTTTTGGTTTCATCGGGCGTGTTGGCAAAGAGGGCATCGATCTCCTTTTGAAGGGAGTGCATGTCGTCTGCCGATTTGCATTTGACCCAGAAGATATTGCACCGGGGATCGTCGTAGTTGAGCGCCTTCCAGGATTCGACCAGAAAATCGCGGCGGAACCAAAAGAAATTGGCACGTTCCTTGTTCTGAAGCACCTTCACAATTTTGAATTCAAGCTGCGTGTAGGGTGGTATCGTGCTTTCAAGCGTGATTCGATCTCCCACTTTCCAGCCGTACTGCTCGGCGGGACTCATGCCCACCACACATGCCTGACGGTTTCGATTCCATTCGTCAATTTCAGCGGGCTGCATGTGCGTGTCTGAATAGACGATCGGAAAGGTGTCCGCGTCGGCCGCAAGACTCGTCAACGTGTTCTGAGTATTCGGCACACGGCCGCCGAACCATCGCATGCCACAGACGGCGGTCAATCGTCGGCGGTCAGGATCGAGCGCCTCGATTTTTCGTCGCATGCCCTCCGGCAAAGCATTCACAAGCGAGGTCTTGTGATGGACGCCAAGACGCAGCTCTTTCTCCATGCTGGCCGCGGCCTGCGCCATCGCCACGACAAGAGAGATGGCTGCGACAAATATCGCCATCGGCAGGGCGAACGCGACGGCAGTCAATCCGATTCGCAACGGATTGCGGCGTAGATTCTGCATCAGGACGTATGTCAGAGTCATGCCTTCAGTCCCGGCGAATTGCCCAAGGTCGGCGGATTGCCTGTGCTTGTGTCATGCTGGTTCGGAAAAAGACTAGACCGCAGTCGTTGAACGGATATGCGGGCGATTGGTGTTAAACTCTTCGCGCTCCAAAACGCCTTTTTCCAGATGGACGGTCCGGCTTGCATGCCCGGCAGCACGCGGGTCGTGCGTGACCATCAGAATCGTCTTGTTGAACTCAATGTTCAGGAGGTTCAGAAGTTCGAGAATCTCTTCCGATGTTTTGGCATCCAGATCGCCGGTGGGCTCATCCGCCAGTATGGCATCGGGGTCCGTCACGATCGCCCGCGCGATTGCGACGCGCTGCTCCTGACCACCGGAAAGCTGGTTCGGCCGGTGATCCATACGGTCGCCCAAGCCGACAATCGAGAGCGCGGTGGCTACACGCTCCTTGCGTTCGTGCGACGGCATCTTGAAAAGCAGCAGCGGTAATTCGACATTCTGCGCGGCCGTCAGAACGGGGACCAGGTGATACATCTGAAAGATGAATCCGATGTGCCGGCTGCGCCAAGCGGTTCTTTCACGTTCGCTCATGTTCTCCAGGTGCGATGCACCGACGCGGACACTCCCGCCGGTGACGGTATCCAACCCGCCGACCAGATGCAGGAGTGTTGATTTGCCGGAACCGCTCGGACCCATCAGCGCCACGAACTCGCCGGCGCCGATCGTCAGGTTAAGTCCATCCAAGACCGGAATTTCCATGCGATCCTTGTAGTAAACCTTCTTTAGATCGCGTACTTCGATGTCCGTTCCGTTCATTCAAACCTCCGCATCCAGCGGGCCTGCAATGTCGCGCACAGAAGATATTGTAGGCGGAGTTCGTCCTTGCACCAATGAAAGACTCCAGTCCGCGAGCGGATGGATGAGGAAACCGCTATTTATTTCAGGTTCACGCGGCCGAACTAACCGAGAAATGCCTGATCAATCATACTGCGTATGTCGGTATCTCGCACGGGACCTTCCAGCGGCAGCATGGCTGCGAAGGACGCGACGATCGCTCCGAACTGTTCCGGCGACTCGGCGGGCGCGCCGTGGCTGCCCATGACCCGTGTCGCATCGAGCGGAGTCTGGCGGGCGGGCATGTCAATGAACAATTCGACCGGGTCATAACCGGGTTTGGCGTGGATATCGACGGTTCGGGCGAAAGGAGGGGCGAAATCGCAGTCGAACCACCAGTAATAGGCAAGCCATGTGTCGGGCTCGCAGATCAAAACCACTTCGCCGCTACGAGGATGATTGACGCCGACCGTTGCGCGCTCCGCGCCGACGAGCACCTGGGCAATGCCGTCCATGCCCTCAAAAATGCCAGCGGCCGCATCGATGTCGGTGGGGTCCTTCACATACACATGCGCGAACTGGTGATCGACGACTGCAAAGGCGAGGCTTTCGCTCGTGACCAGGTATTCGCCATCCGGACGGGAATTCACCTTGACCATGCCCGCGTCCCGAAGCAGGCGGTTCGGATAGATGACACGCGACACATCGGTAATGGCATACTCACCGACAACGAGAAAGGCCGCGTCAGACAGGCCGATCGCCGAGAGGCCATCGACGAGCCGGCCGATTTGCTCGTCGGCCTCGCGGCATGCCGCCGCAGCCGCGGGATGGTCGGGTCCGAATTTTTGTGCCGCGTAGTCCAGATGGGGAAAGTAGATGGCATTGAATTGCGGCCGCTCGCGTTGAATTAACCAGAGCGACGCGTTGACGATCCACTCCGATGATTTGATGCTCGTCATCGGTCCCCAGTAATTCATCAGCGGGAAATGGCCGAGATCTCTCAGCAGGTCCTCATAGAGATGATCGGGCTTGGAGTAACACCAGAGTTCGGTGCGGCCGTCCTCGTGGTGCCGGGGCTCCGGCGTCACGATGAAAGTGGCCGCGGCGTCCTTGATGTTCTGGAGATGCCATGCCGCCGAAGTGACACCTCTGCTCGCGAGAACATCCCAGATTTGCCCGCCCTGAACCAGCCCATTACGGCCCACCCAGAGTTCAACGGCGTCCCTCTCGCGATGGTAGAATCCGTTGCCAATGATGCCGTGCGATGAGGCGGGGTTGCCCGTTGCCATGGCTGCCTGAATGGGCGAAGTCACGCACGGAAAAGACGGAATAAAATCGCGGCAGTCGCCGGTTTCGGCCATTCGCCGGAGTCGCGGCATGTGTTGGAGATCGCGCGGCCGCAGACCAGGCATCGAGATGAGAATGAGCGATGGAGTGGGCATAGGGCAAAACCGGTGTAAGTCAGATGTTGCGTAAGTCCGGTGAGGTCGCCGCACCGGCGATCGACCACGGATAACGCGGGATATTCACGCTAACGATTCAATCTGGAGAGAAACTCAAATGCGGATCGAGCCGTCTCAACGGCGTCATGGCTGTGGCGGCTGAGCTCGACATTGATGGTGCCGACGTAATTTGTTTCACGAAGGGCCGTGAAGATCGGTTCAAAGAGAATTTCGCCTTCGCCGAACGGCAGGTGTTCGTGTCGGCCGACGCGCATATCCTCGATGTGGACGTTAAACAGCCTGTTAGCGAACTCCCTGATTCGGTTGGCGGGCAGTCCGTCGCTGAGGCAGTGCAGATGTCCTACGTCGAGTGTGAGTCCGAAGCGCGGATGGTTTAACTCGTCCGCGAGGCGGGCGAACTGGTCCATGCGCTCGACGAACATACCGGGCTCCGGCTCAAACGCGAGATACACGTCCTGCTGAACCGCTCTGGCGAGCAACGCGTCACATCCGTCAACGAGCAGGTTCCATGAATCCTCAACCGACAAAAGAGGGTCGGCCGCACCGGACCAGAAACTCACCGCCTCGGCATCCAGCTCCGCGGCGATCTCGATCGCGCGGTAAAGAAAATCCAGCCGCCGGTTGCGATTCTCTTCATTGGCAGTGATCAGCGTCGGCCAATGCTTACGGAAGGGGTCGAGCAGGAAGCGCGACCCGGTTTCGATGACGCAGCACATGTTCCGCGATTGCAACAACTGCCTGATGACCTGGGTCTGCTGATTTATGTCGGGAGAATAGGGGTTCAAAGCATGGTAATCGAGGGTGATGGCGACCGATTCGTAGCCAAGCTCTGAAAGCACGTTGATGGCATCTTCGAGTCGATGCGTCGCAAAGCCGTTGGTGTTGTAACCGAGTTCAAATGACATGAGGGCATGATAAAGGCGGCCGAGCCATCTGCCAAAGATCGGGCTGGGGAGGACACTCGGAGAGATTGGACAATCACATGTTCGCAGGCGGTGGGCGGTGGGCGGTGGGCGGTGGGCCGAGGTCCCAGGTCGCCGCCCGGATATTTTGCCAAAGCAAATCGATCAATCGTGAATCCCTGGAACGTGACATCCGCGATGAACAATCGGGTAGGAGGGCGCCTCGCGGCGCCCGTCG